>JBATHL010000123.1:0-9597 GCA_049666745.1 Gammaproteobacteria bacterium | reverse complement strand
CTCGATGATCTGTGAGAACTGTCCGGGTGCAAAGGTAATCGATGCAGGCAGGCCGTTGACCTTCAGGCTGCTACGCAGTTTAAAACCGGCGTCGCATTGATTCGACGGATTGCCCCAGCGGTCTTCGCCCTTGAGGCAAAGACGAAACAGGTCATTTTTTTGCCGCAGGGTTGGCAGGATAGCCTTGTACAGTACCGGGGGGCCTGGAATGATAGCGATTTCGGGCTGTTCGGGCAGTTCTACATAGTTGTAGGTGGCAATTGCATCGACCAACACCCTGAACTCGAAAGTCTGTTCACAGAAGGTCTGGATACGCATACCGGGCGAGCCCTCGCGGCGATCGCCAAAACGCACGATGATCTGGTCGCCTTCGCGCAGAAATCCGCGCACAACCTTGATGTATAGCGTCTTGTCCCAGGGTCGAATATTGCGTTTCATATCGTATTCGACGTGCAGTACGGCGCCATTACTGGCTTCGACGGTTACATAATTTGCTGCCGTGGGATTATCGAACTGCGGTCGGCCCATATCTGAAGCAAACCGATGTACGATTTTGAGCGAGCCGGTATCGTCGATACCGAAATAACCCGCGGTGTAGGTGAGGGTGAACTCCTGGTAGGAACCGGCCTCAAAACTTCCGTTCGGCTCCACCATGGCGGAACCCATTTTCTCGGGTAGATAAGTCGAATGTGGCATTGGCAGACAACCCTCGTGGACAGGTAGATTGTATCTGATTAATCAGGGCTGGTTGATTGGTTTAACGGGAAAATGTGCACGATTACTAATTGTTAAGGCAACAGCTGTTGCTCAACTCCAAAATAGTTTGCGAGCTGGTAATCAATAATTAGGTATACTGTCCCCGCGATCGCGTAGATTTCGAGAGAGTGACCAGGTATTGGGCATTTGGGAAGTCATGAAAAGAAAGCATGAAAATCGTGACCTATAACATCCGTTTTGGATTGGGACTTGACCAGGCTTACGACCTGGAGCGTATCGCCACGGAAATCGATGGTGCTGACATCATCGGCCTGCAAGAGGTCGAACGATTCTGGCGACGCAGTGGTATGGTCGATCAACCGCAGGTGCTCGGCGAATTGCTTAAAGGATTCTACTGGGCTTATTGCCCGGCATTTGACGTGGACGCGAGCACGGCAAATGGAGATGGTAGCGTTCTAAATCGCCGCCGCCAGTTTGGCCCGATGATGCTTTCGCGTTGGCCGATTCGTTCCACCCGAACGCTGGCGCTTCCCCAGCTACCCGCTAGTGAGTTAATAAGCATGGCTACCGGTGCCCTCGAATGTGTTATTGAAACACCGCAAGGTCCTTTGCGGGTATATTCGCTTCATCTTTCTGCACTCTCGCCACGCGAACGGTTGCTGCAGATTGATACGCTTCTTGAAATGAACAAAGCGATTGAACACTGTGGCACGGTAATGATGGCCGCCGGCAATCACAGCAACCCGGCAGAAGCACAGCATATTGTTGATCTGGACTGGAACAATGGCGAACCACCGCTACCAAAACCGGTCAACACCATATTCATGGGTGACTTTAATAGTACCGAGGAAAGCGCCGAGTACATTCGATTTGCGGGTGAAGCAGATCCAATTTTCGGGCGCGTCGTGCACAGCGACAGCTTTGTTGATAGCTGGAGTGTTGCGCGTGAAACCACGGGTTCACCGGAGTCCTGGTGGCCTGATCCACCCGATCGATTACCCGGACATCCATTGAGGCTGGATTATTGTTTTATCAGTACTGAGCTCGCGTCAAAGGTGAATCGTTGCTGGGTCGATACCAAAGCTGTCGGTTCCGATCACAGGCCTTATTGGGTGGAATTCGATGACTGAATGGTTTGAATTCAATAAAGCCATGAATGGCCGCTGCATCCGTTTTCCCAGCCAGGATTCAACCGGGTTCAATAAACATAAGAGTCATGGCATTTACGTTGGCACAAAACTGTTGATGAGGTATGACATCAAAATCAGATTTGGCTGACGTCTATTTGCTGTTTTTCAAGCAGTCTTTTTAAATATAAACATCTTGTTTTTTTGAGTGTTAAAGATAAGAAAGAAATTCCAACTGGAGGTTACTCAAATGAAAAATGACGATAGTAATACCGTATCACTGCAGCGATTGGGTCTGAACGACCTTGAAAGTCTGGCCAGGCAGGGCAAACTCGACAGGCGTGAGTTTATTAAACGCGCAGCAGCTTTAGGTTTTGCCGCACCATTTGCAACCAGCTTGCTGTCACAATCGGTACAGGCCGCAACCCCGAAAAAGGGCGGCAAAATTGTGATGGGCCTGGCTTACGGTTCAACCACCGACTCGCTGATTCCCGGCCAGAATGAAAATGGCTTTTTATCAACTTTGTCCTACGGTTTCCAGAACCAGTTGACCGAAATCGACAACAATGGGCGGACGATACCGGAACTGGCGGAAAGTTTCGAAGCCAACGCCGACGCCACAACCTGGATATTCAAGTTACGCCAGGGTGTCGAGTTTCACAATGGCAAAACCATGACTGCCGATGATGTCATCCCCTCGTTCAACCATCATCGTGGGGAAGATACGAAATCTGCCGGGAAAGCTTTCCTGACTGCGGTGACCAGTATCACCAAGAAAGGGAAGTACGAGGTCGAATTCAAACTGGAAGAGGGTAATGCTGATTTCCCGTCTATTGCCAGTAGTGGCCAATTTCCGATCGTGCCCGCAAATGATGGCGTTCTGGATTGGCAATCATATGTTGGAACGGGTGGATTTACCCTCGAGAGTTTCGAACCGGGCGTACGCGCCTCGCTCAAACGAAATCCCAATTACTTCAAATCAGACCGTGCGCATTTTGACGAAGTAGAAATGCTTTCGTTACTGGATACTACTGCCCGGCAAAATGCAGTGATGAATGGTGCAGTTCATTCGATTAGTCGGGTTGATCCGAAAACGGTTCACCTGATGGCTCGGGTCAGCAATTTAAAAATTGTCGAGGCAACCGGTACTTTGCACTACACCTTTCCAATGCGCGTAGATGTTGCACCGTTTGACAACAATGATTTGCGCATGGCAGTCAAGCTATCGGTTGATCGTGAACAACTGGTGCAGAAGATTCTGCTGGACCATGGTGCACTTGGTAATGATCATCCGATCTCCACTGCCAACCCCTATCACAATGGCGATTTACCCCAGCGTAGTTATGATCCAGACAAGGCCCGTTATCACCTGAAGAAAGCAGGTATGGAAGGCATCACGCTCGATTTGAGCACGTCAGATGCAGCCTTCGCCGGTGCCGTCGATACAGCGCTTTTGATGAAAGATTCGGCCGCCAGGGCAGGTCTCAACATCAACGTGATACGTGAACCGAAAGATGGTTACTGGTCGAATGTCTGGAACAAAAAACCCTGGTCTGCCTGCTACTGGAGTGGTCGCCCGACGGAAGACTGGATGTTTTCTGCGGCTTACACAGCCGGAGGCAAATGGAATGACACTGCCTGGCACACCGGTGCCGAGGCAGACCTTTTTAACAAGCTGGTGGTAGAGGCGCGTGCCGAGTTGGATACCAACAAACGCCGTGTACTTTACTACGAATGCCAGAAAATTGTGAGTAATCATGGCGGCGCACTGGTACCGATGTTTGCCAATTTTATTTTGGCGCTGGATAAAAGTGTTATGCACGACAAACTGGCTGGCAACTTTGACTATGACGGCTACAAGGCGGCCGAGCGCTGGTGGTTCGCATAGGCATAAGCCAAAAATAGCTTATCTTCAGTAAAAGGGTAATAGGAATCCTATTACCCTTTTTAGTATCGATTCAGGTGGCGGCGGTTAACCGGCTACCAAAGATGTGTGCGGAAGGGAACAATGGTAATCGGGTAACCGGGGTCAGTCCGCCCAGATTACTGGGTAATGAGCCCTAATTTGAATAAATTTACCGCTCTCTTATTTTGTGGGAATATGGCTCATCATGAGAGATTTCATTCAGGCTTTACCCAAGGTAGAACTCCATCTTCACATTGAAGGAACTCTCGAGCCCGGACTCCTATTTGAGCTAGCGCAGCGAAATAACGTGAGTATTCCGTTTAAGTCCGAAACTGAAGTTCGTGACGCTTATGAGTTCTCGGATTTACAGTCATTTCTGGACATCTATTATCAGGGTGCCAATGTACTGATACACGAACAGGACTTTTTTGATCTTACCTGGGCCTACTTGCTACGTTGTCAGCAAGACAATGTTGTTCACACCGAGATATTTTTTGATCCACAGACCCACACCGATCGCGGTATTAATTTCGATACAGTAATCGGAGGCATTCACCGGGCACTGGTTCGAGCTGAGGTGGAACTTAATATCAGTAGTCGATTAATATTGTGTTTCCTACGCCACCTGGATGAAGCCGCTGCCTTCGCAACACTGGAGCAGGCACTGCCGCATCGGGATAAAATTGTCGCCGTCGGTCTTGACTCGTCGGAAAAAGGTAATCCCCCGGGAAAATTTCAACGCGTGTTCGAGCGCGCGCTTAAAGAAGGTTTCTTGACTGTCGCCCATGCGGGAGAAGAGGGGCCTGCCAGTTATGTCAGTGACTCATTATCATTACTGAAGGTCTCGCGTATCGATCACGGTGTCCGTTGCATCGAAGATCCGGTGCTGGTCGAGCGGTTAATTGCCGACCGCATTCCTCTAACCGTATGCCCACTATCCAATATCAAATTACGCGTATTTGATACCATGGCGCAGCATAACATTGTCGATTTGTTGCGGCGGGGTCTATGTGTCACGATCAATTCTGATGACCCAGCTTATTTTGGTGGGTATATGACCCAAAATTTTCTGGCGGTAGCTGAAGCACATTCGATGACTCCCCAGGAAATAGCCCAATTCTCTTTTAATTCGATAGCGGCCAGTTTTATCAGCAAGCATGAAAAACAACGACTTGAGGCTATTGTTTACGATTATTCTCAATAGTAGACCCTGATATATCTCCAATTGGAGGCGATCTTCGGCATGAACGGACGCTCGTGTAATTTTACTCAGGGCACTTGGGAGGGTGAGACCCGGACGGGAGACAACCTGGAATACCAGCCGTATAATGCGCCTTTGACAGTGATGCCTGATAAGAGTAGCGGTTACTGTTGTTGTGTTGATAAACCCGCGTCGCAAAAAATCAGCAAATCGAAATAGCCTGTAAATAGGGGGCTCAGGCCACGTTTTACGTCCTGACACCGATAATTTCGGTGGCAATATACCTATTAGCTTCCAGTTCCCAATCTCCAGAGCCTGGCCGCAATCCCTCTGACCTGAAAACAGGGGACAGACGCTAGCTTCCACAATTTAACCCCTAGTGATAACTGTTATCAGGCCCTGGTTGGCGCATTGATAGTCCGGGCGCTGCTGACAGGCCCTGGTGATCGCGGATCGGGCATGAAGAGTCAGGAATATAGACTGAACGGGCTTGTACCGTGGAATCTAAAGCCATTTTAAAACAATGCCTTACGTAACAAACCTAAATTAATACTCACTTGCCAGTTTCTGTCCAAACGGTTCTTTCTGTCAATTGAGTCTACGCTCCGACAGCAGAGTAGTGGAGAGAGTTTTGCCAACTGCACTGAATTTGAATGATTATAGATCGATATCCATCCAACTTTACATAATATACATTATGCGCAGTTATCTATTCGGGGATGGATCTGGCAGGCCGGAAGTTTCAGGCTAATTCGTAATCATAAGTTGCATTTAAAAGCTGATAGATGGTGGTTTATGATTAAGCTTTAAAGCTATAAACTATTCACCCACCAAGCTGAGACCCCACATGGCCGCCAAAAAAAAATATGCAAAACCCGTTTACCTCGTAGACGGCAAGCGCACACCGTTTCTCAAGGCACGTGGCAAACCCGGGCCTTTCAAGCATGCGGATCTGGGGATATCTGCCGCCAGGTCGTTGTTGTTGAAAATGCCGTTCGAACCCACCGAGTTTGATGAAGTTATTTTCGGTTCAACCATGCCGGGTCCCGACGAAGCCAATATCGCACGCATCGTTGCGTTACGCCTGGGTTGTGGCGATCGCGTACCGGCTTATACCGTTCACCGAAATTGTGCTTCGGGTATGCAGGCACTCGATAATGCGGCGATGTCAATTGCCTCGGGCCGTTCCCATCTGGTGTTGGCCGGCGGTATCGAAGCCATGAGTCAGGCGCCGTTGTTGTTTCACCCTAAAATGGTGGGCTGGTTAGCCGACTGGTGGGGAGCAAAATCGATCGGTCAGAAGTTCAAGGTTGCCGGCAGATTCAGTCCGCGCCTGCTGGCACCGGTGATAGCGCTGCTAAAAGGCTTAACCGACCCGGTAGTCGGGCTCAACATGGGTCAGACCGCTGAGCAAATAGCCTACCGGTTTGGTATCACGCGTGAGGAAATGGATCAATTTGCGCTCGAAAGTCATCAAAAACTGCACCAGGCGCAACAGGAAAACGAGTTAACAGAAATCGTGCCGCTGCTTGATTCTGGCGGCAATGTCTATGCTTTAGACGACGGTGTGCGTCCAGATTCGAGCCTGGCAAAACTTGGCAAACTGCGCCCTGCTTTTGACAAGCCTTACGGTCTGGTAACACCTGGCAATAGCGCACAGATAACCGATGGTGCTGCGGCACTGGTTATGGCCAGCGAAGCGGCGGTCAGGAAATACGATTTACCGATCCTCGCCAGGCTGGTCAGTACCGAATGGGCTGCGTTATCACCGGCCGAGATGGGACTGGGTCCAGCGCACGCTATTGCGCCCTTGTTGAAGTCACAGGCTATGAAAGTTGATGATATCGATTACTGGGAAATCAACGAAGCCTTTGCCGCGCAGGTACTCGCCGTGCTGGCCGCTTTAAATGACAAGGATTACTGTAAGCAGCAACTCGGCTTGCGTTCGGTGGTCGGCAGGATTCCCGCTGATCGACTCAATATTCATGGTGGTGGCGTCAGTCTCGGACACCCGGTGGGTGCCAGTGGTGCGCGTATCGTGCTGCATCTGGCGAAGGTGCTGGAACAGAAAAAGGCCAGTACCGGGATAGCTTCGCTATGCATCGGCGGTGGCCAGGGTGGCGCGATGCTGATCGACAGGAGTGCGTCATGAACAAATCTGTAATCGACTGGCATAGTCATTGCGATGAAGACGGGATCCTGTGGTTAACTCTCGACATGCAAAATAGCGATACCAATGTATTGTCGGTATCGGTACTTGAACAACTGGATAGCCTGATCGATCAGGTCAACAGTAATCTTCCCAAAGCGGTCATATTTCGTTCCGGCAAAGCGAAAGGTTTTATCGCGGGCGCTGATGTAAAAGAGTTTCTCGAAGTTACTTCCACACAGGAAGCGTTAATCATGATCAAACGAGGGCAGACCCTGTTTGCACGTATCGAAGCACTGCCCTGCCCGACCGTTGCGCTGATTGAAGGTTTTTGTATGGGCGGCGGCACCGAGCTGGCGCTTGCCTGTGACTATCGTGTGGCGCTGGATGACGCGGTAACGCGCATCGGCCTGCCTGAGGTAAAACTGGGTATCCATCCCGCCTACGGTGGCCTGGTGCGTGCCACCGCGATCGTTAACCCGTTGCAGTCGCTGGAAATGATGCTCTCCGGTCGGGCGTTGACCGCGCGCGCGGCCCGCGCCATCGGGCTGGTGGATGCGGCACAACCAGGACGCCAGATTGAGCGCGCCGCGCGCAAGATGGCCTTATCCCGACCGGCTAAACAGAAAATGCCATTGCTCGGCAAGATTCTGTCGTTACCGGGGATTCGCAATCTGCTAGCCGGGTATATGAAGAAGCAGGTGGCTAAAAAAGCACCCCGGCAGCACTACCCTGCCCCATACGCGATTCTCGATGTCTGGGCCAGTTACTACGGTGACAAGAAGCGCATGATCGAGGAGGAGGCCAATTCGGTTGCTCGCCTCATACAGGGAGACAAAGTGCGTAGCCTGGTTCGGGTGTTTTTCCTGCAGACGCGGTTAAAGGGACTGGGTGATAAAAAGTCATTCACGCCGCGGCATGTGCATGTCATCGGCGCAGGTACCATGGGTGGGGATATCGCCGCCTGGTGTGCGTTACGCGGCTTCAATGTAACCCTGCAGGATCGTGAAGCGAAATATTTGAGCAAGGCCTTCAAACGAGCGCATCAATTGTACGCTAAACGTCTGAAGACCGCGCTGGAGCGTAATGCCGCGCTGGATCGTTTGATTCCGGATGTCGACGGGGATGGCGTATCCAGGGCTGACGTTGTGATCGAGGCTATTTTCGAAGATATCGATGCCAAGCATGCGATATACAAAGATATCGAGCCACGTATGAAACCTGGCGCTGTACTCGCTACCAATACTTCCAGCATTCCACTCGAAACCCTGGCAACCGCGCTGAAAGAGCCGGACCGGCTGGTCGGCATCCACTTTTTCAACCCGGTAGCAATGATGCCATTGGTAGAGATTGTAAAAACCGCGTCGTCATCTGAACAGACTGTCCAGCATGCGATCGCATTTACACAACACATCGGCAAGTTGCCGCTGCCGGTGAAGAGCTCGCCCGGCTTCCTGGTCAATCGCATCCTGATGCCCTACCTGGTGGAGGCCTTTACGCTTTACGATGAAGGTGTCGCACCCGAAGCGATCGATAAGGCCGCAACCGATTTCGGCATGCCGATGGGACCGGTTGAACTCGCTGACACAGTTGGCCTCGATATCTGCCAATCGGTGGCACAGAATTTATCCGCAGCTTACGGTATCGAAGTGCCGGCGGGTCTTAACAAGTTTGTCGACTCGAAAAATTTCGGTAAGAAATCCGGCCGCGGATTTTATGAGTATAAGAAAGGCAAGCCGGTCAAGGATAACGACGTCGATATGGGCGATCAGAAAGTAATTCAGAATCGACTCGTGTTTCGCTTCCTGAATGAAGCCGCCGCCTGTTTAAAGGAGGAAATCGTGGACGATAAAGATCTGCTCGATGCCGGTATTATTTTCGGTACCGGCTTCGCGCCATTTCGCGGTGGGCCGATGAATCATAGCTTGCAGGAAGGCGTAGAATCGATTGTCGCCGCGATGACTGATTACGAATCGAGGTTCGGCGAGCGTTTTCACCCGGCAGCAGGCTGGTCATTGCTCAGCGAGTAGATAAATCCTGCTGCGGAAAAAGGTTTGGCAAAGAGTTTTGATCTGGATCAGGCCAGGCCGGATGACAAGGTGCTTCAGTCACAACCAGCTGCCATAACCGCCTGCCCTGCCAGCTTGAATCGTGCTGTGAATACAACGCCCGGTCAAGTCTGGAAAGTTCGTTGCTAAATTCGATGGATCCTGTCCTGGTCTCGATCTGATTTACGCCGCTGATGTTAGCGCCCGGCCAACGCAGCCTGCCCCATTTCAGCAATTCACGGCGGGCGTTGAGCGGGTCATTCGCAATACAGGCTTTTCTCAAAGCCTGCAGATTACGCCGCCTGGCTAACCCGGACTCAATTTGCCGGCTTATCCGGCGACGCATCGGGGTAATAAAAAGTAGCGATATGCAAGCCATTAATGGCAGGCCGACTAGTGCGATCCACAGCCAGTTAGCACGCATAGATGGTGTGCCGGGTCCTGTCAGC
>JBATHL010000122.1:0-3098 GCA_049666745.1 Gammaproteobacteria bacterium | reverse complement strand
AGATAGATGGACGCCTGCAGCGAAAGGAGTTCGTGCAGGGCTATCGTCCAATTGAAATTGTAGGTGCCCAGCAGACGGCTATCGCCTGGACAACGTCCGCTTCCGTGGTGGCCGTCATCGAAATGGTGCGCGATGGAACATTACCTGACCGTGGTTTTTTGAAGCAGGAAGACATCCCCCTGGCAGCGTTTCTGGCAACCAGGACAGGCAGTTTTTTCAGGCGGTAACAGCTACTAAATTCGAGCTTGACTCTCCTTATTCAATGCTCGACAAAAACCTCCATAGTTCCCTGTTCATCGAAACTTATGACATTGTAGGGCTGGACCGTACTACCGCTTTCCATACCTGGCGTGCCGACAGGCATGCCCGGGACCGCAATACCCTTGATATCTGGCCGAAACAGTAACAACCGTTTGATATCCCTGTGGGTAATATGGCCCTCGACTACATATCCATCGATGACCGCAGTATGGCAGGCTGCCAGTTTTTCCGGCACACCGAGGCGCTTTTTCACCGCCAGCACGTCGCGGGTATGCTCGATCGTGACGTTGTAGTTATTATCCTGCAAATACTTGACCCACTTGGTACAACAGCCGCACTCGGGATTTTTATAAACCACGATATCCTTTACCAAAGCGTCGTTGGCAAAAGCCGTCGTCATGGTCAGAATACTTAAAATAGCTAACATTAAGATCGATTTCACTTCGCTGCTCCTGCCGACTTAGAACACAATATGTAAATATAGGACACAATTCCGGGGAAAGTATAACTGTTAGCAAGCAGGGAACTGCCATACTGTAAGAAAGGTCGCAGGTTAAGGGGTCGGTGACAAATGATTATCATTCGCAAATGTCATCGACCCATTTAGTCTATTCCTCCCTTGCTTCATTGTTGTCAGGTTTAACGACAGGACTCCGGTAATGCACTTCCGGCAAAAAGTCATCGAAGGCGATGCCATAAAGCTCCCAGATCGTTACAAACAATGAAGCGATCAATGGACCAATAACAACGCCAGAGATGCCAAACATCATGATGCCGCCAAGGGTGCCGAAGAAAATCATCAATTCGTGCATCTTGGTATCTTTACCCACGAGTATCGGTCGCAGAATATTATCCACGCTACCCACGACAAGACCGCAAAAAATCAACAACCCCACACCTGCCCCGACACTGCCCTGCATTATCAGGATTACGCAGGCCGGACCCCATACCAGCGCCGAGCCGATTGCCGGTATGATCGACAGTACGGCCATAACCGAGCCCCAGAAAACGGCATTGTCTATACCCGCAAATGCAAAAGCAAAACCGGCGAGACCACCTTGCAAAATGCCGATTAACAGGGATCCTTTTAGTGTTGCCCTAGTTACCGAAGTAAACTTTTCCAGCATCAGGTTCTCGTCGTCACTGCCCAGGGGAAGATAGTAGAGAATCTTTTTTATCAGTTTTACACCGTCCATCTGCAAAAAGTACGTCGTGTATAAAAACACGAAGGTCATGAAGAGGAAATTCGCCGTACCAAGAGTTGCTGAAGATAACCCGTTTACAATCAATTTACTGATGGATCCAACCAGTTGCCCCGTTTTTTCCAGGATGATTTCGCGATAAGGCAGCAGCTGTTCATAAAAAGGCAGATGCTGCAGATAAGTGGTAATCCTGTCGGGTTGATCAATATATTGCGTCACCCAGGGGGTAACCGACTGGCCGACATCAATCGCCTGTCCGACGATAATACCGACCAGAAGCATCAGCGGAATCAACACCACTACTATCATTAGCAACATCGTCGTAACAGAGGCAAAATGCCGGTGCCCTCTGAATCGCAATTTGAGATACCGGTACACGGGGCGCGCCAGTGCACTGAACAGTCCGGCCAGAAAAATCGCCATCAGGAACTGCGAAATCATCGAAAAGAAAAGTGCTGAAATAGCAATTGTCATCAGCGCCAGGATTGATTTGTTTACGGTATCTTGATTCATTAAATAAGCTCCACTCCAATTGCAAACAACAGGGGACAGACCACGATTAAATTCGGTATGGTCGGTTTGAGAAATAAATCTGGTCTGCCCCCTGTTACAGGTTCTGGGACTCTATAATTTATTATTTTCAATCAGGACCTGCAGCTGGTTAGCATAGTCGTCAGGATTGTTTCGATAAATATCGAGTATCTGGTTGGATAGCGCGTCCCAGTGGGCCTTACTCGCCGCTACCAATTCCTCGATTACTTCGCGCTGGCCTCCTGTCACCCAGGATTCGTAGCCCTGAATAAGGGCAGGGGAAAGATCTTTGTGCATGTTCGGAAGATTCGCAAAATAGAAATGCAATGACGCATCTTTTCCTTTACCCAGCAGACCGGGAAGCGTTGTCAGCGAGTCGGCCAGGTGATCACGTACGGCGCGGATCATGATTTCAGTTTTCGACCGCGGCAGACCTGCGAGCATTTGCTCCCATTCCGGTCCCAGTTTTTTTCCTGCAAGCACCTCGCCCTTTTCGTGCAACAGTACCGAGTCGATTACCGTATCGGTTATATCATCAAGTGCGGCCTCGGCGTTATCTTCGAAGTTGAAGTCCTGAATAGCGCGACTCATAGCGTTTTCCAGTTTACTCCACCGCCATTCCTCGATCTTTTCCCAAATCATCCGCCGGAGTGACTCGCGCCGGATAAAGATCGTGTCACCCAGTGCCATTGCCGGGGGGGCTGTCAAATCCCGAGCATACTCGTTTTCCGACACGAGAACTGTAAAGTCCGATTGTCTTTCCTGATGACACAGTTTGCCCAGAAAAAAATGTGGCGTGCATTTGTGGCCGAGTCCACCACTGTAAACCAGTCCGTATGGATTTAACGACGCATTCACAGCCTCGTTATCAAAGGGGTCGTAATATTCACCGTCAACCGGTAGATCGGTAAAAGGCTCATCTTCTATGGTTTGCCAGAATTGTTCCCTCTGCGAGAGCCATTCACCAACGTCGCCATCGGGCAAGTTGTCCCGAAAAGCATAGCTCTTCTCCCAGCGAAAATACTCACGCATCTTCAGTAGGTAGATGCACAAGGTATAGTCTCCAGCATGTCGCGCATCGGAGATATGACAGTTCCGCTGGAC
>JBATHL010000121.1:0-4401 GCA_049666745.1 Gammaproteobacteria bacterium | reverse complement strand
GGCGCAGATAACATCGAGCGTCGGCTGGCGTTAATCCGTGGATGGCAAACCAGTACGCTGTTGATTAAAAACGATGAAATAAGCACCGCGGACATTAAAGCGATCAAGGACTTCTGCACGCGACGGTCGTTTGACCTGGTCTATTACCCGGATATGCCGGCGCATGAGGCTAACCGCTATAACCAGCTTGAAGCATCTTATTTCTACGACGCTACGCGGGCGCTGCTGGGTAAGCAGCGCGATCAATTCCTGCAGGATTACAAATTCAACCTCGAACCGGCAACCGATGACCGCCCATTCCATTCCCACTTCGTAAAATGGAGCAGCCTGTCGGAATTAATCGGGCTGAGGCACCGGGGCGGCGGCGCATTACTGGAAACCGGTTACCTTACCCTGGTGATAACGCTGTTGCTGGCATTGCTGTTCAGCATACTGCTGATCCTGTTACCGCTTTTTTTTATACGCCGGGAGACTTCACGAATGCTCAGGTACTCGAGTAGTCTCAAGATACTGAGCTATTTTTTCTCGCTGGGGCTTGGTTTCCTGCTCATGGAAATCGCTTTTTTACAGAAATTCATATTACTGCTGCATCACCCGATTTACGCCGCCTCGGTGGTGCTGGCTTCATTTCTGGTTGCAGCTGGAGCCGGCAGCGCCTACGCGCAGCGCTTTGCCGGCCAAATCCGTTCGAAAAAAGTCAATGCCACCGCGGTGTCGCTGATCATAACGCTTGGCCTGATATACCTGGTGCTGCTCGAGCCATTGATGCAGTCTGCCGGGAGTTGGCAGCTGGGCCTAAAGATACTGCTCAGCATCGCATTGATAGCGCCACTGGGATTTTGCATGGGGATGCCTTTCCCGATGGGGCTGTCCGCGCTCGCTACCAGCCCATCATCGCTGACGGCCTGGGCCTGGGGCATTAACGGCTGTGCCTCGGTGATTAGCGCGAACCTGGCAACCCTGCTCGCGATCCATTTTGGCTTCAATGCTGTAATCTTGCTGGCGCTTGCCTTTTATTTCGCAGCTGCAGCCAGTTTTCCTGACATAAAATCTGACTGAATCCTGAAATCTAATTGATATTCAGAGACCCACGAGCAAAATGAACTAGAACAGTCATGCTTTTCCCGGGTACCGTGTTGGTTTTCAAGATTTTACTGCTATTAGTCTTAGCCAACGGCGCACCGGTTGTTGTCAAAAAGCTGTTTGGCCCCAGGTTGGCATATCCTCTGGACGCTGGTAAAAAATTTATCGATGGCCAACCCCTGTTCGGTACCTCTAAAACTATTCGCGGAATTATTGCTTCAATCCTGACAACCTCGATGGGTGCTTTATTAATCGGCTACTCGATGCAAACCGGTCTATTGTTTGCGACGGCATCGCTAACCGGGGACCTTGCTTCCAGTTTTGTCAAACGACGCCTGAATTTACCGCCCAGTAGCAGAGCACTGGGATTAGACCAGCTTCCCGAGTCGATATTCCCATTATTACTTTGCTGGCAATCCCTTGGTCTGGATATAGTAACGGCTGCGACTGTCGTAGTAATCTTCTTTGTTGGTGAACTTTTACTGTCGAAACTTCTCTTTCGATTAAACATACGAGATCACCCCTACTAGCAGGTATTAGAGTACTTCCGGGAGTCCGCTCATAGCGGTAGGTCGCCACTCACATTAATGCTACGGGGCTTTGCTTTGCACACCGGGCAGCAGATTCCAGACTGAAATTGACGGGCAACTTACCGATAACTGCCATTCAATCAATCGACGAGAACTTCTCAAAACGCAACTTTACGGAGTTACGCAATACTGGCCGCGTAACCCGTGAAATCCGGGGTTACTAAGACTAGCCCTTTCTCTGTTAGCATGGTGTCTTTATATTTGACCGCTAATAGCAGAGGAGCCCTGACTCATGTCTCACTCGAATATTCTCCAGGCAGCTGGATTCAGCACATCTGAACTCTCCGGGGGAACTCTCGCCGTTCATACTCCGGTAGACGGGAGCGAAATCGCTCGCCTGAAAGCACACAGCATAGACGACGTTCAGGTCATGATTGGCAAGGGCGTCGACAGCTTCAAATCCTGGCGCAATACCCCTGCGCCCCGGCGCGGCGAACTGGTCCGTCTGATTGCTGAAGAGTTACGCGCAGAAAAGGAAAACCTGGGCCGCCTGGTCACACTCGAGTGTGGCAAGATTTATCAGGAGGGTCTCGGCGAAGTGCAGGAGATGATCGATATCTGTGATTTCGCCGTCGGGCTGTCGCGTCAACTTTATGGATTGACCATTGCGTCTGAGCGCCCGGGGCACAGTATGCGTGAAACCTGGCATCCGCTAGGCCTGTGCGGAATCATTACGGCGTTTAATTTCCCGGTAGCCCCCTGGTGCTGGAATACGGCTCTGGCGCTCGTTTGCGGTGACCCGGTGATCTGGAAACCATCGGAAAAAACACCGCTGACGGCATTAGCCACGCAGAAAATCTGCGAGCGCGCTATGCAGAAATTCGGCAACGCACCAGAGGGTTTGATCCAGACCATCGTTGGCGAGCGCGACACCGGTGAAGTTCTAACCAGCAGCCGGGATGTGGCCATTGTCTCGGCCACCGGCTCCACGCGCATGGGCCATGCCGTCGGGCAACAACTTTCTGCGCGATTTGGTCGCTGCATTCTCGAACTGGGTGGCAACAATGCCATGATCGTGGCGCCTTCCGCCGATCTGGAAATGGCGTTGAGGGCTATCGTTTTTTCAGCCGTCGGCACAGCCGGCCAACGCTGCACCACGCTCAGGCGACTGATCGTACACGAAGATATCTATGCGCAGCTTATTCCTCGCCTCAAGTCGGCTTACGATGGTTTGCCGATTGGTGATCCACTGGCTGAAGGCACGCTTGTCGGCCCGTTGATTGATGGCGATGCTTTTGCGGGAATGGAGCACGCGCTCGAGCAGGTTAAGGCTGATGGCGGCCAGATACATGGCGGCGGTCGGACTCTGGAAAGTCAGTATTCCGCTGCCTATTACGCCACACCAGCAATCGCCGAAATGCCGGGGCAAACCGATATCGTCAAGCACGAAACCTTCGCGCCAATTCTTTACGTAATGAAGTATCGCGATCTGGATAACGCCATCGCCCTGCAAAATGGCGTGCCGCAGGGGTTGTCATCATGCATATTTTCCACCGATTTGCGTGAAACCGAAGAGTTTCTCTCGGCCACTGGATCAGATTGCGGTATCGCCAACGTCAACATCGGGCCATCCGGTGCAGAAATCGGCGGTGCGTTCGGCGGTGAAAAAGATACTGGCGGAGGGCGTGAATCGGGCTCTGATGCATGGAAAGGTTATATGCGTCGCCAGACCAACACCATCAATTTCTCACGTGAACTGCCACTGGCGCAGGGCATTAAATTCGATATCTAGGGGCTTGTCGGCATGTCGTTTGGAAAAATTGCAGTACTCGGGCTTGGAAAAGTTGGCAAGCTGGCGGCAAAGTTGCTGCATGATTCCGGTTTTGATGTGACGGGCTATGATGTTAAAACGCCCCGTGAAAAACTGCCCTTTGCCGTTAAAAATACGGATTTGACTTCGCCGCAGGCCCTGGCAGCAGAGTTCGCCCGGGTCGAGGCCGTTTTGTCCTGCCTGCCCTATCATTTGAACCTTGATGTGGCGAGTGCGGCGCATGCGGCGGGCATTCACTATTTTGACCTGACCGAAGACGTGCCAACGACCAGGGCAATTATTGAACTGAGCGCCAATGCGAAAGGATTGATGGCCCCGCAATGTGGGCTGGCCCCGGGTTTTGTCGGCATCGTCGGTGCGTCGCATGCGGCAGTTTTCGACCAGTGTCGCTCCATCCGCATGCGGGTCGGGGCCTTGCCGCAACACCCCACCGGACGCCTGGCGTATGCATTCAACTGGTCACCGGAGGGGGTGGTCAACGAGTACCTTAACGATTGCGAAGTGATCGAAGAAGGTGTGCACAAATGGGTCTCACCGATGGAGTGGCACGAAACGCTTTACATAGATGGTGTCAAACTGGAGGCCTTTACCACATCCGGTGGCCTCGGCACCATGTGTGAAACCTATCTCGGCAAGGTCGATAACATCGACTACAAGACCATCCGCTATCCCGGCCATATGGATTTGATGAATTTTTTCTTTCATGAACTGCTGATGCGCGAGCAGCGCGAAATCGCCGGAAAAATTCTCGTAAACGCCAAACCCCCGGTAGAAGATGATGTGGTTTACATTCATGTCTCTTCCGAAGGCGAGATAGACGGGCGCCTGCAGCGAAAAGAGTTCGTGCAGGGCTACCGTCCGATTGAAATTGTGGGTGCCCAGCAGACGGCAATTGCCTGGACAACGTCTGCTTCAGTGGTGGCTGTCATCGAAATGGTGCGCGATGGGACCTTACCC
>JBATHL010000120.1:0-1992 GCA_049666745.1 Gammaproteobacteria bacterium | reverse complement strand
ACCAGATGCGCCGAACTCGAAATGGGTAAAAATTCGGTAAGCCCCTGCACCAGCGCGAGAATTATAATTTCCAGGCTATCCATATGCCCCTTCCCGCTGCATCGCCGGCATTTCCAGCGCCAGGTTTTTCTGCATTGCCAGCACTTTGAACTTCTCCCCCATTTCCTGTGGCAGACTGAGGGCTTGCACATGCTGGGATACTGCCAGTTGCACGACAGTGTCACTATCGCGGGACAGTCGTTGCGCCTCCTCGAGCAAACCATTGGCGAGCAAAAACTGCCCCTGTGGCACCAGGCCCGTGAGTTCAAATCCAGCGTTCTCGGCGGCATCGGCACAGGCATCAAAATCCACAAACGCGGTGATATCCTGTAACCCGGGATAAATCAGCGGGTCGCTGTGCACTCGGTGCTGATAATGACAGGTCAGGCTGCCGCGACTGCGTGCAGGATGATAGTAATGCGCCCGCTCATAGCCGTAATCGATGATCAGCACCACGGCACGTTTACAACTTTCCGCGAGGGCGTTAAACCAGGCTGTGTAATTCAAATTCAATTCACTACAGTAGTTATCGGGAAGCTCTCCCAGTCGCGCCTCGATAGATCGGATCGCGTCCAGCGCAGGCTTGCCTGGCGCGAACGTCTGCCAGGTAAAACTCTGTCCATCGTAGCCGACCCCAAGTTCCATCCAGTCACCCTGTTTCTGCAAGATATGCACCGGCATAGCGTCGAGCACTTCATTGGCGAGCACGATACCATCAAAATCCATCGGCAGACTGCTTAACCAGTCAATTTTGTGAAACAGTTCCGCCGACAGCTGGGCACGCAGATACCGCTGTTGCCTTTGCTTTAGTTCGGCACTCAAATCGAGAATATGGTAGTGCTCGAGACCTGGCGACGAATTCAGAATCTGCGCGCATAGCCTGCCGCTACCGGCGCCAAACTCGAGAATCCTCGCATTACATCCCTGTGTAACCAGCGCGTTCACTTGTTGCGCCAGGCAGAATCCGAACATAGGTGATATTTCAGGAGCAGTCACAAAATCACCCTGTGCGCCAAACTTGGGAGTCGCCGCCGAATAATACCCGAGCCCTGGCTCATACAGTGCCATGTGCATGTACTCGTCAAATCCGATCAACCCATCCCGCTGATCGATTCTGGCAATGATTGCCTGCACCAGTCGGGTGCTATGTGCAACTGCAGTTTCATCGGGCGGTGGCAATTCCAGTCCCTGCGAGTTGAATTCGGTCGGCACTACAGTGTTACTCCATGATTCACAGCTTCGGCTTAGCGTCGGCTTGCGAGGATGATATGATGACGTTTTAAGGCTTTCCTTCAATCGATGTTATTAACCGCAAAATCCGCGCTTGTAACCGGTGCGGCCAATCGCCTGGGTGCACAGATCGCACGCACTCTACATCAAAATGGTGCAAATCTCATTATCCATTACCGTGCCTCGTCAAAAGCGGCACAGTCACTGGTAGCTGAGCTCAATCAACTGCGCAAAAACTCCGCGATCGCACTAAGCGCCGAGTTAAGCTCGGTTGCCGAGCTGGAGGAACTCGCAGCCCAGGCCGGTAGCGCTTTTGACGGGCTGGATATCCTGGTTAACAATGCATCCAGTTTCTATCCGACTAAATTCGGCGAAATCGACCAGCAAGCCTGGGATGATTTGATAGCCAGTAATTACAAGGCGCCGTTATTCCTCTCACAGGCCTGCTACCCGGCGCTGCAGCATAGCTCGGGCTGCATTATCAACATGGTCGACATTTACGCCGCGCTGCCGTTAAACCAGCATAGCGTCTACTGCAGCGCCAAAGCCGCCAACCAGATGCTGGTCAAATCGCTGGCGCGGGAACTCGCCCCGGAAGTCCGCGTAAACGGTATTGCCCCGGGTGCCATCCTGTGGCCCGGCGGCGACAATGCGGTTTCCGAGGCACAGCAACAGGCGCTTATCGAACAGGTGCCGTTGAAGCGTTGTGGTACACCCCAGGCA
>JBATHL010000119.1:0-2050 GCA_049666745.1 Gammaproteobacteria bacterium | reverse complement strand
CCCATTTTTCTCATCCCGCCGACCAACTTCGTCATCCCGCCGCCCAAATCTGTCATCCTGCTACCCAACTTTGTCATCCCGCGGCTTGACCGCGGGATCCAGAGGGTTGATGTGCGCTCTGCGAGCGCTGTCTTTTGACTGGATTCCGGCTTTCGCCGGAATGACATGGTAAAACACCGACGTATTGGCTTTCGCCGGAATGACATAGAGAAATTCCGGAATGACAGAGGAGAATATCGGGATGACAACGCTGAATGCTTCATCCCAGTGGCTCCGGTCCGGTCATCAGTACACCTCCAAGCACGTTACCCTGCAACACGATACCTGATTGGGTGAGCTTATCGCTGATGCGCCACTCGAACGGCGTCATTTCCCCGCTGGAGAGGATCAAAATATGGGGTTCCGGTGGATCTTTGACCGAGATATCGATGATTTTGTCCTCGATGATCAATTCCGAACGCTGTGACTCGGTCATCTTGATCTTACTGAAGAACGATTGACCGGATGGTGTCCATTCGCCTTCGTTGTATTCGAGTATGATAAAGCCCTGGTCCTGCACTGAAACGGCATAATTACGGCTTTCAAATACCGCCTCCTGGTTTAACAGGTGGAACAGCTTACCGAGATTCTTGCCGACGCTTTTTAAATCACGGGTTTCATCGCTCAGGCCCACCGACAACTGCACCATCGAGATCGTAATCGCGACGATGGCAACGACAACCAGCAATTCCCAGAGGGTAAACCCCCTTTGCAAATCGCCATGCAGCGAGGTGCGCCTAGGAGTCGAGATTCCAGTTACCGATGTCGGCAGCCTCATCCTCTCCTCCGACCGCGGCGTCAGCACCTGTCGAAAACACGTCGAACTCGCTGTTTGAGCCCGGGTAGACGTACTGGTACTCGTTGCCCCACGGATCCTTGTTGAGTTTCTTGATGTAACCGCCGTCACGCCAGTTCTTGGTGCCCTCCCCCGATGGTTTGTTAACCAGCGCATCGAGCCCCTGCGCGCTCGACGGATAAACGAAGTTATCGAGCTTGTAGAGCTCGAGTGAAGACTCGAGCACGCGAATATCGCTCTTCGCCTTGCTGATGCGCGCATCGTCCACCCGGCCAGCGACCTTGGGGGCGATATAGGCGGCGAGGATGGCGATGATCGCGACCACGACGATAATTTCGAGGAGGGTAAATCCCTGGTTGGTACGTAGTTTTTTCATGTCAGTTAGATTGTCTGTTTGGACCATGGTTCATAGTATACGCCATCCATACCAGCGCACAGGCAATTGCCATCAGCAGCCCGTAAAGGTGGGCGTCGACGATAACCCGTGCGCCGATAATATCGCCACTGTTAAAGTCGTAAAAATTAAACTGCTCCATGAATACCTTGCCGACGATAGCGGCAATTATCAGCGCCGCAACAAGGCGATCCCGCGGAAACAGGCTGCAGGCAGCCAGCACATAGAGTCCGTATAGCGCTCCGGAGTACCCGGCATAGTCGATGACTTCAGGGTTATACAAGGTCAGCATGATCGAAATTCCAGTCGAAATGATAATGGAGTTTAGCAACCAGCGTCCGATCGACCAGCCCGGAGTGGTCAGGCTGACACAAACGACCAGGCCAACCCCGTTGAGCAACAGGTGGAGCCAGCCGACGTGTACCCAGTGCGCGGTAAGCATACGCCAGATCTGCCCCGTCGAGGTCCAGTCGCGTTCGTAGCGAAAGTATTAGGGCCCGACTGCCTGCAGCAAGATCATCAGCGGGATAATCACGGCAACGAAGCGCCAGTCCGATGTTTGCCTGATGCGTTGCCACACGCTTACACCAGCTCGTTCATGTCGAAAATCGGGATCAGGATCGCGAGCACGATAAACAGCACCACAGCACCCATGAACAGGATCATGGCGGGCTCGAACAGGCCGATGAACAGAGCCGTAATCCCGGCAAATTCGTTTTCCTCGGCGCGTGCCGAACGTTCCATCATATCGCCGAGCTTGCCACTGGCCTCGCCGTTTTGTACCAGCTGCAATACCAGCGGGCTGAAATAGCCGGTGTTAT
>JBATHL010000118.1:0-1874 GCA_049666745.1 Gammaproteobacteria bacterium | reverse complement strand
AGCCCAGGCTGACCAGGCCAGAAGTGAAGAAGAACAAAAAGATATCGACAAGTTAATTCATGAAATCAGCAATCCGCTGAGTGTTATCGGGAATTATATCGATATCGTAAAACTCAAGTCGGAAGCCGATGGTGCCGAGAGCTCCAAGGAAATAGTGATATTGAAGGACGAGCTGCAGCGAATCCGCAATATAGTCCTGAATTTCAAGGAAGGCAGAGACATCGAGCCCGAGGCGGTATTTTTAAACACGGAGCTGGAAGCCTGTATCCCGTTATATGTTAAATCCTTCGGTAATAATAATGAGGTTCAGGTCATGTGGAGCCTCGACAGGGTGGATGCGGAAATAAGTATCACGCGGGACGCTCTACGCCAGATTATTCTTAACCTGGTGAAAAATGCAGTCGAAGCACAAACCGATGATGCGGCGATCATGATTTCCAGCTATCATTTCGTCAATATTGACGGCAGGGCCTTTGCACAGTTTACAATTTCAGATCGAGGCAAAGGCGTCGATGCAAAAACCCGGGGGCTACTCTTCTCTCCCTTGACCAGCAAAAAAGAAGGCGACGACAGGGGGCTCGGGCTCTCGGTGGTTGCTGAAACTGTAAACCGCTATGATGGCCAGATTAAGTATATGCAAAATGAGGTAAGAGGCGCTTTATTTGAAGTGTCAATACCACTATCAACTGAACAGTAACCCAATGCTTTATAACCATGGAAAATTCGTTGATCTCTTTTGAAGAAAAATCCCGACGCCTGGATAAACCCGTTTCGTTTCTGGTGGTAGATGATGATCTCCGCGCCCGCGAAAGCCTGGCAACACTGCTAGAGACCCAATGGCCGGACGTTAGCCAGGCCGAAGACGGCGAAGAAGCCATCGCGCTCATTCAACAGCGACAATTCAATTTAATAATACTTGACCTCAACATGCCTAAAAAGTCGGGCGATCAAGTGCTGGCCTTCATCAAGGAAAAGAAAATACCGACCACCGTAATCGTGCTGAGCGGTGAGACATCCATCAACAAAGTCAATGAAGCTATCCGCCTCGGCGCTTATGAAATTTTCAAGAAACCCTATAGTTTTGACGAACTGGAACATGCCATCCGCAATGCCCTGGACAAGCTGCTTATCGAGGAAGAAAAAGCACGAATTCAAAGTCGCCTCGAGCATTCTGAGAAACTTCATCGCTACATGGTGGACAACTCACCGGACCTGATTTATATCCTGAACCTGGCGGGCGAATTTACCTTTGTGAACGATAGCGTGACCAGGCTGCTTGGTTTTAAAAAATCTGACCTGATTGGCAAACACTTCAGCGAATTCATTGCCGATGAAGACAGCCTGAAAGCCGAGTACCTTTTCAATGAACGCCGCCGCGAAAGCCGCTCAAACAGAACCGTTGAACTCGGCCTGAAATGCAATGCCGCAAGTTCTTCCAGGCCTTTCGAAAATACAACCTGCCCAATCGAACTCAACTCGATGGGCATTTATTCAGTCAACTCGAAAGATTCAACAAAGGTGAGTATCTACCAGGGTACTTATGGTGTCGCGCGCGATATTTCCAGGAGAAAGAAAGCCGAAAAATTAATTACCTACCAGGCCTATCACGACCTGCTCACCAAGCTGCCCAACCGGGCCATGCTGCGAGATCGCCTGGACCTGGCGATCAAGCAGGCAGAAAGAACCGGCGAAACACTGATTGTCATGTTTCTGGATCTGGACAGGTTCAAGCTTATCAATGACAGCTTTGGTCATGTGGTGGGCGATCAACTACTGGTCGAGGTTGCGGGACGACTCAAAACTGAAATTAGAACGGGTGATACACTAGCCAGGCTCGGCGGCGACGAATTCATGCTGTTACTCCCACAACCCAC
>JBATHL010000117.1:0-17579 GCA_049666745.1 Gammaproteobacteria bacterium | reverse complement strand
ATCTAGAGTTATGTCGTTTTATTTTTAACTGTGCATCAACAGGTATGCAGTCTCCAGTTCAATAAATGCCGCGCCAAATTGCGCAACAAATTTATAGAAATCGGCCGATCGGGCGTTGCCCAGATCTGCCAAAAATCGCTCGAGCCAGGACTTCAGATGTTTTTCGAAGAAGCGTTGTTGCTCGGAAAGACTCGTAGCGTCGGCAATCATAACAGAAAAAACTTCAAAAATCGCGGCCGCGTGATCTTCCGGCTCGCGCGTTTCTGCACTGCGTTCGAAGCCGAGCGCGCGCAAATCATCTCGCAGGTCGCTAAGTGGTTGTTCCATCAGGAATCCGGTCAGATACCAGGATTCATAAGGCACCACTTCACCTTTGCCGACGCCGATAAAGAGCGCATTAAATTCGTCTTCCAGTTGATCTAGATCAATATTGCGGGCTGCCGAGGCCAGCCCTGACATCGCCTCGAAGAGTGCGTCCGGTTCGGCATCACTTTGCGGTGACAGCTCAACCAGGTGGTCCAGCAGGGCTTGCTCAGGCGCTGCCCGCAGCAGTGCCGCCAGCAGACCATAGGCCCCCGCCCGGTAGCGTTGCTCATTTTCGAGAGTTTCATCTTCGGCGGTAGGCATGGTCAAATCATCCGCTCAGATTACTGGAAACGCTTCAGCGGGTTGGACTCCCCGCCCATCGCATCGGGATCCTGGACGACATCGACGACACGGCAATCTTCACACATTTTAAGCCGATCGAGTGCGCGTTCGTTGCCGAACATGTAGTGATCCTTCAGTTTTTCCTGCATTTTATGGATTACCGAAGTCGGCGCAAAGGGCTTGCCACAGGCAATACAGGCAAACGGCGTATCCTGATTGAGTTCGCGGGCACGATTCCTGGTTTCCAGATCGAATAGCAGGCGCGGTTTTAGCGTAATCGCATCCTCCGGGCAGGTTTGTACACAGGCGCCGCATTGCAAACAGTGGCTTTCGATGAAAAAAACCTGGGGGATCTCACGATTTGAACCATCCTGCAGTGCCCTGCCTGGACAGGAACCGACACAGGCCATGCACAGGGTGCATTTGCCGGCATCGATAACCACCTCGCCAAAGGGTGCCGGCACCGGCAAATCGACCCGGTCTGACTGTGGCTTCAGCCTGGCAACCAGGTGATCGAGGGCCTGATAAATGGCGCTGCGCTTGGCCTGCGGCATATCAAGCTCCGAGGCTTCAATTGCGTTGCGGGCATCGATTTCCGGCAACGCCGCGTCATGCGCACAAAGGCTGACACAGGATCGATCGAGGCCCAGGCCGATGAGGAGCTCCTGGACCCAGTCCACCTGCTGTTGAAGATTACTGCTGGAACTTCGTGGCACCTGTTCGTCGACGTGCAGCACGACCTGCATCGCCCCAAAGGCTAGCGCCGACAGGCATAAATCCATACCTACACTGGCCAGTTCCTCAACCCCGAGTGGCAGCACATTGTCATATGCCTGCAAATATGCATCCACTGCGTAATCATCACTATGAAACAGCAGGATGGGGTTTTTACCGCCCTGCTGCAAATACTCGCTGAGCGTGTCGCGCACGCGTTTACCATTATCGCGCAGGTTCGGATACAGGTAGCGAATGGCACCGGACGGGCATACCGTGGTGCAACTGCCGCCACCCTGGCACAGGTAGGGATTGACTTCGATGTGCTCACCAATACTCTGAATCGCTTCGGCGGGACAGGCGTCGATACATTGCCGGCAGGCAATCTTGCCATTGACCCCATGCGCACATATCGACGGATCGTAATCGAAGTATCTGGGTTTTTGAAACTCACCCTGCAGACTCTCGAGTTCCTCCGTCAATGCGGCTGGATCCCAGTCCTGCGCCGCAACATGAAAATATCCAGGCGGCAGCATTTCCCGCGCCAGCCGCGGGGCTTCATGCAGGTCGAGAATCGAATCCGCCTTGTGGGTGCTCGAATTGCCGTGCTGATCAGTAACCTCGACCACGTATGCACCCAGGTAGCCACCGATCTGCAGGTTACTACCGGTCGACGAAATCGGTTCCAGGTCGAGGATTGCAGGCAAATCGGCACAGCGTTGCAATGCATCGTCATCACCAATCACGATCACCCTGCCTGCGGATTGATAGGTGACCAGGCTGGTGGGTTCGAACTCGAAGCTGTCATGCAGCGCCAGGGCCTGTTGTTGTGCCTGCTTGTTAGTCATCGTCTGATTCTTGCCTGGGTCTGGGTTCCTGCTCTGCTTGCGCCAGGGTTTCGGGCGGCGGCTCGTCTATTTCCGCTTCGACTTCATCTTCGCTGGATTCCCTCGCCTCCATCGCTTCCATCTCATCGTCCTCGATTTCCTCGATTTCGTCATCTCCAGCAGCTTCGGCTTCGGCCGCCTGCGCCTCGCGCAGCTTTTGCTCCTGCATTTCGATCTGGTGTTTCATATCGCAGGTAACGATATCACCCAGCTTTTCGAAATAGGTATAGTCTTCGTCGTACTCATCGAGCCCGTCACGAATATTGAATACCGGCGCTTTGAACAGTTTTCGCAAAGCCAGGTTGCGCAACTCGTCACTCACGCCCGCGGACATGAAACCACTGAAATCGGAATCTTCGTTGAGCGATTCTATATCCGGCATGTCGGCATCGGTCAACACAGGTTTGTCCACTGCATCGACTTCTTCTATGGCAGGCATGGTCAGACCGGCTGCTGACTCCGGCGGCACCGATTCCTCAATCGCAGGTGCCAACTGGTCAGCTTCCAGTTTGCGTCGCGACCAGCGCGACAGCACCGATTCCCTGCTATCCCGGGTCATGACGATTTTTCCTCGACAATGTTTCCGGGTTTCTCCGTTTCATGCCAGTTTTTGAGCCTGCGTTTGGTTTTCTTGATCGCAACATAATGGGTCAGTACATAGGCTTCCGCCCATTGGTAGAGCTCCGCGGGGATTTCAACCGAGTAAATCTGCTCGTCTCCCTCGAGATAAGCATGGACTTCATCAAAGCTCAGTGAGACCAGGTAAGGCAGCGGCATTTCATCGCTGGAATCGGGTTGACTGGCAACGATAAAACATCCCGGTTCGGGCGACATCAGGTTATGGTAGTAGCTTTCACATTCGTCGACGTGAAGCCGGAGGCTTAATCCCGTGACCAGGAAATGTTCGACTTCACCGTCCTGGTAAATCCGGGTTACCGATCGCGCTTCATCCTCCTCGCGTAGGACCACACCCAGCGCGTCGTAACGGAAATCCGCCCAGGGATGCGTGGAAGGTTGTTTTTCCATGACAACCGCCAGGTTAAGGTGGTCGGGAAGCTTCTGCTCGAAGTCTTCCAGCTCGAGTTTTTCCATGGGCTCCTGTCGGGGGCAGCGGAAAGCTAAAGTGCAGTTATATCACAGCCAGCCTGGTATCGCGCAACCATGGAAATTGCAGGGTTTATTCGTTTGCTTTACTTTGCGACGGGTTTTGCTCGAGTTCGAGACGAGCGGGGGGCCGGATCATGGTCATTCCCGCGCAAGCGGCGGTCCGAAGTATCGGAATCGTGTTGAACGCCGTCGTTACAAGATCCCCGCTTGCGCGGGGATGACTCAAGAAGCGGAGGGATGACGTTAATTTAAGCCGGTTATTGCTGCTCGAGGGTGAAACTGCGCTCGTTTTTCAACGCAGGGATGCGATCACGTGCCTGCTGCACGCGATCGAGATCGATATCGGCGTAAATCACCCCGGGTTCGGCCCCGCCATCGGCGAGGATCTCTCCCCAGGGGTCGATAATCAGCGAATGTCCGAAAGAATAGCGCTTGTCGGCATGATGCCCGCATTGATTCGGCGCGATGATAAAGGCACCGGTTTCAATTGCTCGAGCACGCACCAGCGTGTGCCAGTGGGCCTGCCCGGTGGTCTGCGTAAACGCCGCGGGAATGGTAATGAATTGCGCACCCGCCAGCGCCAGAGCCCGGTAAAGAGCGCCAAATCGCAGGTCGTAACAAATCGACAATCCAAGCCTGCCCAGCGATGTTTCAACCACCACGGCCTTGTCACCTGGCTCGATGGCATCGGATTCACGGTAGGCCTCGCCGTTTCTGAGCTCGATATCGAACATGTGTAACTTGTCGTAGCGCGCGCGAATATCACCCGACGAATCTATTAAAAAGCAGCGATTGAAAATTTTCTCATGCTCGAGTATCAACTGCGATCCGACCAGGATGATAACGCCATGCTCGCGAGCCCTGTGCCGAAACGCGGCCAGGCCGATATCATCGGCTTCAGCATAGGTGGCCGCTGGAATCTGTTCGTTGACCGGCTCAATCAGGCCCACGGTTTCTGGCAGCGCGATAAACTCCGCACCCGCTGCCACGGCTTCATCGATGCACGCGCATACCCAGTCGATATTGGCTTCGATATCGCGCGTGGCAGTGTTTTGAATACAGGCTGCGCGGAACGAGGTCATTTAGATAACGCTCTCCGGATCGTGATAATCGTAGCCGAGATCGTGCGCGACTTCGCGCTGGGTGATCTTTCCTTTGTGCACGTTGAGGCCATCGCGCAACCAGCGATCATCCCTCAGCGCCTGCTGATAGCCCTTGTTGGCGAGTGCGATGATATGCGGCAGGGTTACATTATTCAGCGCATAGGTCGAGGTCCGCGGCACCCCACCGGGCATGTTGGCGACACAGTAATGCACCACATCGTCGACGATGTAGGTCGGCTCGGCATGCGTCGTCGCCCGCGAGGTTTCACAGCACCCGCCCTGGTCGATCGCGACATCGACAATCACCGCGCCGGGCTTCATATCCTTGACCATCTGCGCGGTGACCAGCTTGGGGGCCTCGGCACCGGGAATCAATACTCCACCGATTACCAGGTCGGCTTCTACCACATGACGCTCGATGGCGTCATCGGTGGAAAACACCGAGTTGGTGCTGCGTCCAAACTGTTTCCAATGATTCTCGATCGCTTCGGGACTGCGATCGATTACCCAGACATCGGCGCCCATGCCGACGGCGATATGCGTCGCGTGCGTGCCTACCACCCCGGCGCCTAAAATCACCACCTTGGCCGGATCAACCCCGGGCACGCCGCCGAGCAGCATACCAAGCCCGCCATGCGGATGCTCGAGGCAGTAAGCACCGGCCTGGATTGCCATGCGGCCGGCAACCTTCGACATCGGCGCCAGCAACGGCAGACCACCATGCGGCGAGGTGACCGTTTCATAGGCAATGCAGACAGCACCACTGGCGACCAGGCCTTTGGTCTGCTCCGGGTCTGGCGCGAGATGCAGATAGGTGAACAGAACCTGGCCTTCGCGCAACATGGCGCGCTCGCCTGCCTGAGGTTCCTTGACCTTGACCACCATTTCCGCGCGCGCGAATATCTCCTCGGCGGAATCGATGATTTGTGCGCCGATCTTCGCATACTCGGCATCGGTGACACCGATGCCTTCTCCGGCGTTGGTTTCAACCATGACCTCGTGGCCGTGCTTGATCGCTTCACGCACACTCGCAGGCGCCATGCCGACGCGATACTCGTGGTTCTTTATCTCCTTGGGGACACCTATCAACATAACTTCAGCCTTAAATGACGATTAAAACGCAAAAGTAATCGAGCGCCATTAACCAGGCTAGTGCCAGCAAATTTAATTTACTGGACCAGACCAGGGATCGCGCGGGTAGTTATTGCTTGATAAAGCACATCAACGTATTCAGCGACGGATCATTCGCCTGCAGAAGCCGTTGCTGCGAATCCGTAAAACCCGCTTCGCACACCTGATCAACCCAGAATTCCACCCCCTCAAAAAGTCGCAGCTCTCGACGATCTTCTTCCCAGCTGACGCCAAGCCCGGCGTTGAACACGGTATGCACCAGCGAACAAAATACCCGCATTTCGTCGCTGCCAGCATCATGGTCACGCAGCACGAAGCGCCCGGACGGCCGCAACACCCGATGAATCGATGCAATATAGGCGGCCAATTTGTCGCGTGGACAATGATGCAGCCCTATATAACAGGTCACCAGATCGAGACTCGCGTCAGCGACTTCAGACCGGGGAATCGGATCGTAGTCATTGAGCGGGAAAAATTGACCGATCCTGCGTAAGCCACCGCGCTCCATGATCTCGGCTAGTGAGTTATCGGCAGGTGCTTCGTTGCTTAAATACACCTTGCCTGCAATCCCGGGCGATTTTTGTAGTTTTTTCACGTAGCGCCCCGTCGAACCCAGTTCGAGATAGCCGTCGATTGAACCTGAGTTGTTCAATATTTCAACGGT
This sequence comes from Gammaproteobacteria bacterium, assembly GCA_049666745.1. Lineage (GTDB taxonomy): Bacteria > Pseudomonadota > Gammaproteobacteria. The sequence goes on along the minus strand of JBATHL010000117.1, from coordinate 11,325 downwards.
TTGACGTTGCATCTCTGATTTTTGCCTGGCTAACGCCGGCAGCGCATAGGTAAGCTCTGACAACGGGGTTTTTATGCCTGGAATCTGTTTCGCCAGTGACCGATAGATATCGGCGTCTTGCTGATACCTGTCGCAGGCCTGAATGATAAGCTGGTGAAACTTATCTTCCGGATAAAGGTTATAGATTACCTGTAAAAACCGATAGAACTGGTCCCTGCTGGTGATCTTACCGTAAACCCCACGAAATTCAGACGGTGCCGCAACAGGGTCTGCAAACAACGCCGGATCGGATGAGTTCCGATAGTATTTTTGCCACAGAATATTACGAAATCTGTAGTCGGGGTCCAGCTTGTCTTTCAGTTTGAATAGCTGTTTCGCGTTGGGATAGGCAGCATGAAACTGGTCGTATCGTGCATGTGGTTGATAGGGCAGGTAGTAGGCCCCCTGCTGTGAGATCACGGCATCTATTAACTCACGGGTCCATACCGCCACCCTCTCCCGCTCGTAAGCTGCCGTGCCCTGCTTGTAGTAAAGCACAAACGCAAACACTTCCTGCCTGGCCCAGGCGAGCAACGACCCCGGGTCCTGGCGCGCGTGCCGGATAGAGATATTCACCAGGGTAACGCCATGACGGGTAAGTATTTCCGCCATCGCAGTGGTAAATTCCAGCAGCCTGTCGGGTGCCACGAAATACTCCTGCAGCACGTAGGTTTTGCGGTCCCGTGATAACGGCTCCAGTTCAGCCACATCGTAGTCGGCCTCCTGGTTACGCATAATCACTTTGTTACGCAGGTAAAGTAGCGGCTCGTATATGTACTCACGCCGCAGATGCCCACCAGGCGTTTCAGTGATGATCCATAACATGTATTTTTCAAGCAGGAATAATTTTTTCCCGGAGCCACCTGCTCCCCGATTTACCGGCTTATCGGTCTCCTGCCAGGTCACGGCGCGTACTTTTGAAAATTTTGGCGGAATCATGTCTGCGTTGTGAAACACCGCGGCAGTGTTGTCGCGCACATTTTCAGCAAAATAGCGTTGGTACTGTTCGATGGGCAGCTTCTGTTGAATCCTTTCGATGCGTTTGTTTTCCGCCAACTCCAGCTCAGCGGCGACGATAATGCCAATCGCACCATAGCCACCGATGGCCGCATAGAATATTTTTTTGTTCCTTTGCGGAGACGCCCTGACCAATTTACCATCGTGCAGGATTAGATCGATTGACCTGACCGCAAGAATTACCGGACCGAGCCCGACATAACGCCCGTGGCAATTAACACTTAACGAACCTCCCACGGTGAAATTAGAGTAGGTCTGCATGATTTTGATCGCGAGGCCGTAATCATTGATCCGATCCTGTATTTGCTTCCAGCGAATGCCTGCCTGGACTCGAATACTTCGCTTCTCAGGGTCAAAATCGATAACCTGGTTGAGGCCGCGCAGGTCGATATGCAGGGTGCCTGGACAGGCAGTCTGCCCGCCCATGCTAAAGCGGCCGCCACCGATTGAAATCGGCTTGTCAGAGCTTTGCAGCATTTGCTGAAGTTGCTCAATTGTTCCGGGTGCATACACTTCATCGACTTGCACCGGGTAAAGCCCCGTTACGTCCTTGACGACGGTGGTACTGGTCGGCACACCGCTATTGTCACAACTGATTTCAGCTTTATCGGCTATGAGTAAGCGCATACGTTTCAGGACAGGCAACCGGTAGCGGTCAAACAACTCAGCTGACCCGGACTCGGAAACTATTGCGAAGCCGTTACGTTGATAAAAGCGGATAGCCCCGTCATTAACATGCGTAACATCGAGTTCCAGACTTCGATATCCCTGGCTGCGCGCTTCGTCGACAATATACGCCAGCAATTTGGTGCCATAGCCTTGTCCGCGCGCTGCCGTATTGACAGCGATATTGTTTATATAATAAGCGTCGTCTGCAGGGGGAGGTACATAGTTTGCTAAAGCCTTGCTGACCGTTCCAATCAAGAATGGCCAGTGTGAAAACGGGGTGGCGCGAAGCATATTCACGGGACCGGGTAACTCGGCCTGCAAAAATTGTTTGCGACTGTAGCCGAGCACAACCCCCACGGTATCCTTCCCATCTTTCATCACCGCAACATAACGGTAACCAAACTGGCCACCAGGACGTTGCAACAGCTTCTCCAGTACCTGTTCGGCCTTGAGCCGGGACTGGAACATGAAGTCCATTAGTTCATGTACGCTCTGGTAGATTAACGTCTTAATTTCCGAAGCGTCTGCGGGGGTGCCCGGTTCGATTTCAATGCTGGATTTTTTCACCTGTTACATCCCGTTTGTTGTTGTTTAGACTCCTGCACAGCTCGGTAAAACAGTAGCACAAACAAATTTCGATCCAAATTCACCGATGAAAGACCATAACGATTCTGGCGTTTCTAAATCGATTAATCATTGCTAGAATAGGCCGTCCTATGCCAGCGACAAACTCTCCAAACCTGCTTATAGACCGTTTCGGTCGTACCGTCAGCTACATTCGCCTGTCGGTAACCGATCGCTGCGATTTGCGTTGTGTCTACTGCATGCCCGAAAAGATGAAGTTCGTCCCGCGCACGCAGTTACTGACCCTGGAAGAAATGGAAAGCGTGGCACGAGCCTTTGTCAAGCTTGGCGTCGACAAGATCCGCATCACCGGTGGTGAACCACTGGTACGGCGCAATATCATGCAATTGTTCAACAATCTCGGTGAGATCGAGGCGCTGCGCGATTTGACGCTGACGACCAACGCGACCCAGCTGCAGAAATTTGCCCGACCGCTGAAAGACGCCGGGGTTACTCGCATCAACGTCAGCCTGGATACCCTGCGCAGCGACCGTTTTCGTGACATGACCCGGATTGGCGATCTGCAGAAAACCCTGGACGGCATCGATGCAGCCATTGCCTGCAACTTCAAACAGATCAAGCTCAATGCCGTGGTGCTGAAAAATCACAATCACGATGAAATCCTCGACCTGGTCAATTATTGTATCGACCGCGGTATCGATATCAGCTTCATCGAAGAGATGCCACTCGGCCAGAATGATCATCACGATCGGGCAACCTCCTACTACTCCAGCGATCAGATTCTCGAGGACCTGGAAGCACATTTCGAAATGGTCCCAACCACGATGAAAACCGCCGGGCCGACACGTTATTACCAGCTAACCGAACACGAAAATACCCGGGTAGGATTTATCTCTCCGCATAGCCATAATTTTTGCGAATCCTGCAACCGCGTGCGCCTGACCGCGGAAGGACGGCTATTGCTATGCCTGGGGCAGGAACATTCGATGGATTTACGTCATGTCGTTCGCGCCAACCCGGGCCAACCGGAAGTGCTTGAGCAGGCGATCATCGACTCGATGCAAATCAAGCCCAAGGGTCATGATTTCAATCTCAACTCCCAGGAAGTCCTGCTGCGCCATATGAACCTCACCGGAGGTTGATATGTCCTCCAAACCCGAAGTAAGCACTTCGCGTCGTTTACCCGAGCTGACCAATGCCGGCCTCAAGGCCACCGCCAACGTGGTCGCCTGCAACGAGTTCAACGAACCGGTCGAGGGAGCAATTGCGGTCGAGCGCGCCCTGACCATATATCTCGATAAACGCGAAATCGTTACCCTGATGACGCTCGGTAATCACCCGGAACTATTAATTCTCGGTTGGCTGCGCAATCAACGCATGATTGACGATATCGAAGCCATCAAGGCGATTCAGGTCGACTGGGAATCTGAAGCGGTCGCGATCACGACTCGTGGCGGCATCGAAAACCTCGATGAAAAACTGGGCCGTAAAACCGTTACCACCGGCTGCGGTCAGGGCACGGTGTTCGGCGACCTGATGGAGAACATAGACCAGATTTTCCTGCAACAACCCGTATTGAAGCAATCGTCGATTTACGCCCTGCTGAATACTCTAAACGAGTACAACGAAATCTATAAAAACGCGGGAGCCGTGCACGGCTGCGCGCTGTGCAGCGAAGAAAACGGCATCGAACAATTCATCGAGGACGTGGGTCGACATAACGCGGTGGATGCTATTGCGGGCTACATGTGGCTCAACGATCTCGAGGGCCAGGGCAAACTTTTCTATACCACCGGGCGCCTGACATCTGAAATGGTGATCAAGGTCGCGCTGATGGAAATCCCGGTGCTGCTGTCACGTTCCGGAATTACCGCGATGGGACTCGAGATCGCGCAAAAGGTCGGCGTGACGTTGATCGCCCGTGCCAAGGGCCGACATTTCCTGGTTTATCACGGTGGTGAATTAATCGAATTCGATGAAATACCACCCCCTCGCCCGCAACGCAAAAAAGATATATAAGCGCCACCGATTTGCATCCCGATACCAGGCTATGGCCAAAATAGATGAGTGCCTGTCATATCCGGCCACTGGCCCGGATTACGCAAGCTGCGTATAGCTATTCCCCTGATTTTTCCGCTCGTGCATATCCAGCGTGCTAGCATGTCGGCATGATAATACGGCCATTTCGATCTAACCGTGTCTTGCACGGACTGCTACTGTGGCTGGTCCTGCTGTGGATTATCACGGCTATCAACCCGCTCTTCCCCAGTGACTGGTTACTTGAAAACCTGTTGGTCTTTATCTATGCAGCCCTGTTGGTTACCACTTACAACCGATTCACATTTTCAAACCTGTCTTATGGGCTCTTTAGCCTGTTTCTCAGTCTCCATCTGGTGGGCGCTCACTACACCTACGCAGAAACGCCTTTCGGCTTCTGGCTGCAGGACCTGTTTGATCTCGAACGCAATCACTATGATCGGATCGTCCATTTCTCATTCGGTTTGCTAATGGCTTATCCGATGCAGGAAATATTGCTGCGCAAATCGGGGCTAAACCGAGCCTGGTCGTACTTCATTGCCATTAACTGCATCATGGCATTCAGCGCATTCTACGAGGTCCTGGAAATTATTGCCGCGGCCATAGTAAGCCCCGAACTGGGTGACGCCTACCTGGGCACCCAGGGTGACGAGTGGGATGCGCAGAAAGACGCCTTCCTGGCGTTTATCGGTTCGGTTATTGCAATGCTGGTGGCCTGGGGATACGCCCGCAGCAATGCCACAAAAGCCAGTTGATCATCAGGCTCACTACTAATATCGGCACTAGCCTGTTGACGTATCTAAGTCTCGCGTAGCCTGGGCATCAATTCGACCAGGTTACAGGGTCGGGTGCGGTAGTCGAGCTGGGTGCTGATTAATTGTGTCCAGGCGTCTTTACAGGCGCCCGAGGAACCCGGCAGGCAGAACAGGTAGGTACCATTGGCAACGCCGGCAATGGCGCGCGACTGCAGGGTCGAAGTACCGATAGTCTGGTAGGACAGGCTACGGAAGGTCTCACCGAAACCATCGATGATTTTATCGAGTAACGGCGCTACCGCTTCCGGTGTACCGTCACGACCGGTGACCCCGGTACCACCGGTGGTCAACACCACCTGTAGGGATTCGTCAGCGATCCAGCGCGAAATAACTTCCCTGATGCGATACTTGTCATCCGGCACTATCGACTTTTCCGTGAGCCGATGACCTGCCTCGGTGAGAAATTTGACCAGCAATGCCCCGGATTTGTCATCGTTTTCAGTACGCGAATCCGAAATCGTCAAAACTGCAATGTTGAGTGGAATGAATTCCCGATCCTGACTCATAGCTGCCTGCCGTTAATACCTGATTTCGTCTTCAATCGATAACGCGTCATCGATCAGATCACACTCCAGGGTAATCTTGACCCTGACCGGGTTGCCATCGAGTCGTCCCTCGGTATTGGCCAGATCGATCGCTCTTTCAATTTCGCGTTGCGAAGTGATACCCACCTTTTTGAGGAACTTTCGTATCGACATGTTGAGCGCTTCTTCGTCCATTCTATTACCCTGCTAATGTTTTGATATGGATAAATGAGTTTACCTGTTTTGGCGAAACACCCCAATCAATATTCGACGCAACACTGGCCGGATTGATACACTTCGCTTCCCTGATTTTATTGCCAAGGACATTAAATGTTGTCACGTTGCTTTTCCGTTTTAATCGCCATCTGCTTATTTGCCGGCCAGGCAACGGCAAGCGAATCGGTTTTACGGCTCGCCACCACTACCAGTACCGCAAACTCGGGTTTACTGGAATTCCTGATACCCAGGTTTACCCGGGAAACCGGGATCGAAGTTCACACTATCGCGGTGGGCACCGGCAAGGCATTACGCCTGGGTCGGGAAGGTGATGTCGATATCGTGCTGGTGCATGCGCGCGCCGCCGAGGATGCGTTTGTCGAGGGTGGGTACGGTGTCGACAGGGCCGACCTGATGTATAACGACTTTATCATCGTCGGCCCCAGGTCAGACCCGGCCGGAGCCGCCAGCAGCGATTCCGTCGCCCGGGTGCTGCAACGTATTTATGACAGCAAACAGCCGTTCATCTCGCGCGGTGACGATTCGGGGACGCATAAACGTGAACTTATCCTGTGGGAAAGTGCCGACAAAACCCCGGCGGGCAGCTGGTATCGAGAAGTTGGGCAGGGTATGGGCAAAACCCTGCAGATTGCCAACGAGATTGACGGCTACACCATGACCGACCGTGGCACCTGGCTCGCCTATCAGTCGAAGCTGGACATTCAGCTGTTGTTCGAAGATGATCCACCGTTGTTTAATCCTTACGGAATTATCGCGGTCAATCCCGCACGGCATCCGGATGTGAATTACGTGGGCGCCAGCAAACTGATTAAATGGATGACCGCGCCCGAGGCGCAAAAAATGATTGGCGAATTTAAAATAAAGGGCCAGCAACTGTTCGTCCCGTCGGCAGTCAACGCTAGCTAGTTGTGGACGTTTTAGCCGCTAGCACCGTCGAAGCGTTTCGCCTGCTGTTTAGTGGCAACAGCGAAATCTGGGAAATTGTCGGCATATCGTTCCGCGTATCGACGCTGGCTATCCTGGCCGCGGTTCCACCGGCACTGGTCATCGCCTTCTGCCTCGCTTACGGTCATTTTATCGGCCGACGTTTCCTGATTTCGCTGTTCAATACCTTTTTATCAGTTCCGGCCGTGGTCATCGGCCTGACGCTGTTCATCATCCTGTCGCGCCAGGGGCCTATGGGCGACTTTAAACTATTGTTCACCCAGACCGCGATGGGCCTCGGGCAATTTCTGCTATGCCTGCCAATCCTGGTCTGTATGGCGCATGTATCGCTGCAGTCCACCGACCGTGCCGCCTGGGAAACCGCGCGTACCCTCGGTGCCAGCCGGGTGCACGCATTTTTCACCGTGCTCTACGAAATCCGCTTCGGTTTGATGGCGGCGTTACTGGCCGGCTACGGGCGCATTATTTCAGAGGTGGGCGCATCGATGATGCTCGGTGGCAATATCGCGCATTACACCCGAAACATCCCGACCGCGATCGCGCTCGAAACCAGCAAGGGCGATTTCGCCGAGGGCATTGCACTGGGTATGGTGTTGTTGTTTCTGGCATTTCTGCTCAACGCTTTGTTGCAGTACGTACAGGGAAAAGGCAGTATCAACCCATGATTGAAAATTTCCGCATCGGCTTCCGTGATATCAGCAAACGCTTTGGCAGCAAGCTGGTCCTCGATCAGACCGCACTCAGCATTGCCAGCCACGAATGCATTCTTATCACCGGCAAAAATGGGGCCGGTAAAACCACTTTATTGCGCATCATCGCCGGGCTCGAGAAACCGGGCCACTGCGATGTCATTCTCGACGACGCCGCTGCCGAGCCATGGCATAAAACGCGCAAACGCCTGCTCAAAACAGTCATGTACCTGCATCAGCAGCCCTATATGCTCGCCGGCAGCCTGCGGCGCAATATCGAATACGCCGCGCGGCTTAACCCGGCGCTGGTTGATCGCGAATCCAGCATCAGCAAGGCAATTCAGTGGGCCGCACTCGAGGGTCTCGAGTCTCAGCCGGCGGCGTCGCTTTCGGGCGGGCAAAAACAACGCGTCGCCCTGACGCGCGCGCGCCTGCGCGACCCGCAGATCCTGCTGCTCGACGAGCCCACCGCAAACCTCGATAGCGAAAGCCGCGAACGCACCATGCAAATGCTGCAGGAGTTTCGTGATAGCGGTACTGCAATCGTTATCGTCAGCCACGACCCTGAAGTTTTCAGCGAACTCGCTTCCAGCAGGCTGCAGCTAAGGGATCATCAAATCCATGGCGATGATATCGAGACCTCAGAAGTCGTCAAACTGGATACGGTACGCCAGTCCAAACAACGATGAATATCAGTGCAAGAGATATCACCGCGGTTATTCTCGCCGGCGGCCAGGGCAGACGTATGGGCGGCCAGGACAAGGGGCTTATCGAAATCAATGGCAGAGCGCTGGTCGGAATTTTGATCAACCGGCTGGCACAACAACTCAGCAATATCCTGATAAATGCTAATCGTAATCGTGACCGCTACCAGGCCTTCGGCTACCCGGTGGTCAGCGACCAGCTCGATGATTACCAGGGACCACTGGCGGGCTTTGCCTGCGCGATGAATGCGGTCGATACCGATTTCATCCTGACCCTGCCTTGCGACGGTCCGTTACTGGCGACAGATTACGTAGCGAGATTTATCAACAGCCAGCAGCAAACCGGGGCCGCCATTTGCGTGGCCGATGACGGCGAGCGACTGCAACCGGTGCATGCGCTGATCAAGGTCGATTTACTCTCCAGCCTCGACGCATTTCTCGCTTCCGGTGAGCGCAAGATAGACCGCTGGTATGCAATGCATGATTTCGTGCAAACCGATTTTTCCGATTGTGCCGACATGTTTCGCAACATCAACACCCCCTCCGACCAGGAATCGATGCAGGTGCAGTCGTGACCGAATCGGTACCGATACTTGGCTTCAGCGCCTATAGTGGCACCGGCAAGACCACGCTGTTACGCCAGGTCATACCGTTGCTCAAAGCCCGCGGACTGCGCGTTTCCGTTATCAAGCACGCCCATCACGACTTTGATCTCGATTTTCCCGGCAAGGACTCTTACGAGTTGCGCAAAGCCGGTGCCGAGCAAACCGTCATCTGCACTACCACCCGAATGGTGCTGATGACAGAATTCAACCATCCCGCCGAAGAACCCGGCCTGCAGCAAATCGTTGCTTCGCTGGATACAGAGCGCGTGGATATTGTTCTGGTCGAAGGCTACAAGGATATCCGCTTTCCGAAAATCGAGCTGCATCGCCAGGCGATGAATACGCCTTACCTGCATCAACAGGACGATTCGATAATCGCGATCGCCTGCGATGCAGCGCTTTCCGCCGATACTGGCATTCCAGTGCTCGATATCAACGATGTCGAAGCGATCGCCAGGTATATCTACGAGGATTTCTACCTCAGGGCATAGCTCGATACACCACCCAATCGAAAACAACGTAACGCAGCGGGAATTCTAAAGATCGAGCCCGGGAAAAGCTTCTTGCGTAAAGACAACAACAAAAATTGAAGCGCTGCTCAGGATGCAGCGGCAAGGAACGAAAATGAAAATACAGGCTAATAATCGCTTGATTACCGACTCCGGTCTGCAAGATAAAGCATCCAGTGATCAATCCGCCTTACCGGGCGACCCTGCAAATCCGGCTATCCCTGCTTACCTGCGCGAGATCTATTACTGGGCCTACCTCAATTCCACTAACGCCCGTTTACTCGATCATGACGCAATCGTCAGTGCCATTTTACTAGGTAACAATGCCCGCTTGCGACGGGCGCTCATCAGTGAAATCAGGGTCGGCCAACGCGTGTTACAGGCGGCGCACGTTTACGGGCGGTTGATACCCGAAATAGCTCGACAGGTAGGTCCTGCCGGCTACCTGGAGGTTATCGACTTAGTACCCTTACAGGCTGCCTTGTGCCGCCAGAAATTACGCGATTTCCCACAGGCGCAGGTTAGAATCGCGAACGCGGCCAATCCAGGTGAAGAAATGTACGATGTGGTTAGCTGCTTCTTCCTGCTGCACGAAATCCCGGATGCTCTAAAACGCTCGGTAGTCGACGCACTGTTGCTGCGTGTCAACCGGGGTGGCAAAGTGGTTTTCGTAGACTACCACCAGCCTGCCAGGTGGCATCCGCTGCGCGGTCTTATGCGGCTGTTGTTTAATCGTTTGGAACCCTTTGCGGAAAGCCTGTGGCAGCACCAGGTAGTTGATTTTGCAACTGCCCCGGAAAACTACCGTTGGCAAAAACAAACTTTTTTCGGGGGGCTTTATCAAAAGACCATAGCATATCGCCTGTGACCCTATCGGCTGCACAGGGCATTAGTGATGAACGATAAAAATAGTGGTAGCTGCGCAGGGCGGCCAGGCCACTCTCAAATTAAAAACCGGGGTTACCAGGGCAACACCCGGTTCTACTGGGCAATACGGCTTGAAGCCTTATGCCTCGAACTGACCTCCGGCGCCATCGCACTCGGCTTTGGTCATTTCGAGAAATCCCTTGCCCTTGCAGGAGTTCAGACCTTTACAGCTGCTGGTGGCGGTCTTGCATGAACTATGCCCCTTGCATGAATTGGCTCCCATGCACTTGCCTTTTTCGCTACCTGCATGGGCCGCCATTGGGGCTGTCGCCAACATGGCTGCCGCTGCTATAGCGAGGGTGGTACCGGTGGTTTTCTTTATGCTAATCATGATTGAATCTCTCCTGTTGGTATTGCCTGTGTCGAAAGAAATCTGATTATTTCCCAAAATATTCACAAAAGTATCACGCCTGCACCGGTTGTCGGTTCGACCAGGCCAAAAACATATATGTTTCGGCGCAACAGATACCAGTTAGCTCCAACCGGGGCATGGCTCTCTTGCCGGGGGACCTGGTACTGAGTTACCCGCTACTCCCCGGGTCCCAGCGTTACTGATGGATCCCAGATACGTTGCCAGATCGGTCGCAGAATGCCCAGGTCCCTGATGGCGGGAATCCGTTGCGGCAACGCCGGTTTGGCATGAGGATTACTGAGTTCGCCCACCTTGAACTGAAATACATAATTCGGCTCGCTACCCATGCGCAAATCACTAAGGACAATATCCGTTTGCCGCAGGGAAACCGAGTAAAAACCCCTGCTGAACCACTGTAACCGTTGCACCGGCCAATAATCTTCGATTCCATCCAGTAATTCATTCTTGCTCGCGTAGTGCTGAAAATGAATCTGCCCCCCCTTATCGAAAACAGAGTAATAGGCTTCGTAATAACCTGTTTCGCCGGTTATCACGGCGCGCCAAAGTAACGAATTAAACGGAGTCGGGATGGTGAAGACGTTATCGTAGCTGATATTCTGGGCCCGCAATTCGTCTACAATATGCTGATCGACAATAACCTTGGCGAATAC
>JBATHL010000116.1:0-20675 GCA_049666745.1 Gammaproteobacteria bacterium | reverse complement strand
CATAGACAGCCATATTGTTGCGCGAACTTCCAGGCCGGCCGTCATCTCGATAACCTTCCGGCGGCGGTATCGTTGCACCGGCTTTCAGCGCAACGCGGTAAACCCCAATGGCTTCGTCGAAGCCTTTCAGATCCTGCTCACCCAGATTCTGCAGTTCGAATGGCAGGCGTCGCGGTAGTGCTTCGCGGATCGCCGGAGTTATGCATAACCCACCCGCATCTGCCTTTTGTTCCAGGCGCTGTGCCAGCACCACGCCCGCGCCGGTAATGGTGTCATCGGCGATAATAACCTCACCCAATGCAATCCCCACGCGAACCTGCGGACGAATCTCGTCATCCAGCCTGGTGTTGTATTCAAGCTGTTTCAATTGGAATGCCAGCGCAGCGCAGACTGCGTCCGAGGCACGTTCGAATTCAGCCAACAGCGCATCGCCACGCAGTTCGCGGACCTGGCCATGGTAGGCGGAAATGGTATCGCCGAAACGCTGGAAGGAATCCTGGATACGCTGGTGTGCCTTATGCTCATCCTGCTGCACCAGGCTAGTCGAACCGACGACATCCGCATGCAGAATTACAGCAAGTTTGCCGGATAAGAACTTATCGGCCATCAGCACCACTGCGAGAATTAATTTAGGCGTATGTTAACACAGGACCCGAGGGGCACTGTGGCCACTCCAGGTTTCAGGCCTGGCAACCTACCTGGTTGTTGGTATATTCGCTGAGGCGCATCAACTTAGTTGTATCAGTCATCGCCCGATCGATGTCGGTGCGACCGTGCTGCAATACCAGTCGATCGTGAAAGCTGCTGAAATAACGCGCGAACATTTCACCGCCGATGGTGGCAACGGCATAAAACGAGTCCTGTTCTGCATCGTACTCGAGCTCAATCGCAGCCAGCGGTTGTGGCGCCGGACCACCCAACACGAGACCGCCATGCGCGGGGTCGTATACGCTGTTTTCCGAACAACAGTAGATAACACCGCTGCGCTGCTCGATTTCATCGAAACTGTTGCGAAACCTTACCTTACCGTGCCGATAATTGATGAAACTCACCGACGGCGCGGGATGGCTCAGCTTGTGCGCGCAAATCGCCGAAAACGCGACCACCGAGTAGTTTGATCCGGCACCACCCTGCCAGCGATAGCGATCACCATCGCGTGTTTTCAGGTTACTTCGCGAGGTTACCGGTTTACCCAGGTCAATTAAAAAACACGGCGTGGATACGAACGGGTAGTGGAACAGGTAGGTTTCACCGACATCCAGCGTAGCGGCGCGCACCGGTTCGCCGGAATATGGATCAACTAACGCGACGCGAGCATAACGGTGATATTGTTGATAATCCTGGGCGAGCAGCTCAGGACTGGCGGTAACACTGGCGACGGCGGAGGCACATAACTTAACGAACCCTCTTCGTTTCATGCTCGGCTTTTCTCTCCTCAGTGATGTAATTAAAAAAGTATAAGTGATCTTTTTTGGTTTAGGTAGCCTGATGTTTATGGCGATGCGAAGTTGCAGAATCGATTCCAGTTTGCTGCAGCACTATCCCCACTATTCGAAGCTTATATTCGAATAGCCTTGCGATCGCCGCTTTCGAGCCAGGCGGCAAAAGCCAGTAACGGTTGATCTCCCGCGCGCATCGCATGCATCTGCCAGGGTTCGTGAAGGATCAAATCACCCGGATACACATCGAACCATTCGCCGCTGTCCAGGCACCACTGACCTCCCGGCGTCAGCACCAGGTAAACTTCCCTGGGCTCGTGATTGTGATCCTGGTAGGTTACCCCGGGCGACAACAGAACATAGCCGCATCTCGGCACCTCGCACAACACTGGACAATCCGGCCCCGATAGCCCGGCATAGGCATAGCCATCGAGAAAAGACTTGCTTACATTGGCATCAGTGTAGCCGGGGTTCTGGGACCATCTGAGCTGGCCCAGAAGCGGGCGCAAACCCGATGCAAGATCCGCCAGTTCGTAATTCCCTGCCAGATTGAGGGCGGCATCGAGGTATGCAAGCACTGCAAACTCATCGCCAAAGCGTGATTCCAGCCGCTCACGCGGAAGCGGTTCGATGGGCGGTCGGGTTACCTGAAGTCCGCTTCTGCAATCCTGTCGCGCTAGCACGGCACGCCACGAAACCTCTATCAAGTTTTCTACTGCCGAACGCATTTAGTCGTGACCTCCTCGAGCCAGCGAAGCGGAGCGGTCAGCAATAACCGCGAACGCCATCTTGCCGATATTCTTACCTCTCCGCAATGCCGTGAGATAACCATTCGCCTTGCCGACTCTGAGCTAAATATCTTGCGAATTGAATTCCATGGCTCCAGAATTGGGCGATGTCAGAACTCGATTCAATTCTCGCAGATATCAAAACCGGCGAAGCGATCAACGCGGCCAGGCGAGACTGGAATCCACACTACCAGGGTGAAATCGATATTCGCATTGCCGCCGATGGCAGCTGGTTCCACCAGCAGCGACCCTTCCAGCGCGATTCCCTGGTAAAACTGTTTGCCGGCATCTTGCGGCGCGAGGACGAAGAATATTTTCTCGTCACTCCCGCCGAAAAGCTGCGCATCGAGGTAGAGGACGCCCCGTTTATCGCAACCCTGGTCGAGTGCATCGAGGCTGACGGCCAACAGGCCATCGTTTTTACTACTAACATTGGCGAGCGCATCGTCGCCGATCATAAGCATGCGATCCGGGTTGAAACGGACGCTGACAGCAATACACCCCGACCTTATGTACACGTTCGCGATGGTCTCGACGCGTTAATCAGCCGCAGCGCGTTTTACGATTTACTCAACCTGGCGCAGGAGAACGAACGCGACGGAACTGGTTACCTGAGCGTCACCAGCCTGGGCGAAGAATTTGAACTGGGAAGTACCGATGAATAAACAAACCAAAGGCACCCATGAATATCAGGACGATCCGCGTAACGCGGATATCATTATCGATATCAACGGTGAGTTTTTTGCCCGCGAACAAGCGCGGGTTTCTGTGTTCGACAGCGGCTTTGTACTCGGTGACGGGGTCTGGGAAGGGCTGCGCGTGCATCGGGGTAAGATCGCGTTTCTGGATCAGCATCTCGATCGCCTGTACGAAGGCGCAAAAGCCCTCGATATGGAAATGGAAGTTTCTGCCGCAGAACTGCGCGAGCGACTTTACCGCCTGCTCGAGAAAAACAGTATGCAGGATGGTGTTCACATCAGGTTGATGGTATCTCGTGGCATCAAGGCCACGCCATACCAGGATCCCCGTATTACCATCACCCCGCCAACCATCGTCATTATCCCGGAGTACAAAACCGCGTTACCGGAGACCGCGCTCAAGGGTATCAAGCTGTTTACCGTACATGTGCGCCGTGGCTACCCCGACGTACAGGATCCCAAGCTCAACAGTCACTCCAAGCTGAATTGTATAACCGCCTGTATCCAGGCGGCCAAGGCCGGAGCCGATGAAGCGCTGATGCTTGATCCCCACGGCTTTGTCGCGACCTGTAATTCAACCCATTTTTTCATCGTGCGCAAGGGTGAAGTCTGGACTTCGAGCGGCGATTACTGCCTTGGCGGCATCACCCGGGGCAATGTCATCGCTTTATGTGAGCAAAACCAGATTCCGGTGCGCCAGAAAAACTTCAGCCTGACCGATGTTTATGGCGCTGACGAAGCTTTCGTTACCGGCACTTTTGCCGGGCTTGCGCCAGTACGTGAAATCGATGGCCGCATTATCGGTGATGGTGAGCGCGGCCCGATGGTTGAGAAGCTGCAGCAGCTATACCTCGCAATGCTCGAACAGGAATGCACGTAAAACCCCTGCGAATAGCAATGTGGTCGGGACCACGTAACATTTCGACCGCGCTTATGCGCGCCTGGGAAAATCGTGACGACTGCGTGGTTTGGGATGAGCCACTGTATGGATATTACCTCGATGCCACCGGAATTCAGCACCCGGGGGCGGCTGAAGTGATCGCCGACCAGGGCATCGATGCCAACGCGATCATCGCGCGTTGCATCGGCGATATCCCGGACGATAAAAAAATCTTTTACCAGAAACACATGACCCTGCATTTGCTGCCGGAGCTCGATCGTTCCTGGTTATCTTCACTGGTGAACTGCTTCCTGATCCGCGAACCCGAAGCCGTGATTGCCTCCTATGCCGCGGTGCGCAATGACGCAACACTCGAAGACATCGGTTTCATTCAACAGGCCGAACTATTTGACCAGGTGCTGCGCATCAGTGGAGAGGTTCCGCTGGTAATCGACAGTCGCGAATTTCTGCTTGATCCCCGAGGCATGCTCGAAGCAGTTTGTGACCGACTCAAGATCGAGTTTGTCCCCGCTATGCTGAACTGGCCCAAAGGCGCGCGCGACAGTGACGGGGTCTGGGCCAGGCACTGGTATGACTCGGTCTGGAATTCGACCGGATTCGCGGCTTACCGCGAAAAGGATTATCAACTTTCCACAAAAGACGCAAGAATTTCGCTGCAGGCACGCCCCTACTATGAAGAGCTTTTCCAGCACCGGTTGAGACCCTAGTTCCAAATCCCGGGTTTACAAGACGAATTAATTACAGCAACCCAGGGGTATATTCGTCTTTCGCCGCCGTCCTCGTCAGGGTACACTTTCATGTTCAGCGGATAATTATCAGGAAAATGGCTGAACCACAAATTATCACCCCTGCAGCTGGCAGCAGAATCGTCACCGGCGATGCTGAAGTCATTCTGTTTGGACAACCCCCTGAAGTACTGAAGGGTCTGTTGCGCGAGGGAATTTCCCGCTTCGACACCCTGGTACTTACCGATACTCGCGAAAAGAGTAGCTCGCTGCTCAATAACCTCGAATTCCCGCTGTACTTTTTTCTGTTCGTCGCCAAAGGTCTCGCCGACAAGCGCAAGCTCAACCTGGTAGGCGATGCCGAATCAATTAGCCAGGCTTTACGTTTATTACGTTACACCCTGCTCGGGCCCACCCGCGAGGAACTCGACAACTGGGATACAGAAGACGATCTTAAGAGCGAATGGCTGGGAGTGTCCGAGGCGGTAGCCATCAAGAACGATGATGGCAAGGCAATGAAGGTCGAAGAGTTCTTCAACCTGGTGCCTTTTGTCAACAACGAGGCTATCGCGGGAGATTTTGTCATTGAACGCAAAGGTGTCGATCGCTACCTGGTGGCGAATCGCGGTGGCGATGTTTACGTCGACCTGAACGAAGACGTCGAAGTTGTTCCGCCCTACCCGGTGCCAATCGACTATGTCCCCGGTGGCCTGGCCAAACTGGGGATCGAGGTACTTGGCGGTGCGTCCGGATTTTCCACCGAGGAACCTTGCACCGGCCTGGCGCTTTGCTACAACGGTGATTACCTGTTGATAGACTCGATTCCGTTCCTGGATCAACACCTGTTCGCGCGTGGCATTTCCAAGAACCAGGTATCCGCAGTATTTTTGACCCACTTGCATGACGACCATTGTTCGATGTTTCCACTCATGGAAATGCCGCACCGGGTCGAAGTCATTACCACCGAGGAAATTTTCAACATGGCGATGGAAAAGCTGAGCTGCAGTCTCGGCTGGAAACTCGCTACGGTGGCCGAACACTTCGAGTTAATCCCGGTTCGACCAGGCGACACGATCAATTACTACGGACTCAATATCGAAATCCATAATACCGTGCATAGTATTCCGACCATCGGCGCCACCTTTTCAACCATTCACAAGGGGCAGTTTCGTGATGTTTGCATTGTTGGTGACAACCAGAATATGGCCGCGGTGCGCAGCATGGGTGAATCCGGCATCGTGCGCGCAGCGACAGTTGAGAACCTGGAGCGCCTGTACAAACAGTCGTTTCACCTGTTAATCGCCGACGGCGGTGCCGGCGAAATTCACGGCGACCCTGCCGACGCATTGCAATCTGAAGCCGAACGAGTCGTGTTCGTACATGTCGAAAAAATGCCGCCGGCGTTGCAGACGACTTTTTCTCTCGCCAGCTCAGGAAAACGCTACACCCTGCTCGAGGGTGACAGCATGATATACACCTCGCAGATCAACCACTACCTGACACTATGGCTGGGACAACCATTCCCGAACCGATGGATGCGCAATCTGCTCGCGGAACAGGAAATTTACCGTTATAACACCGAGGACGTAATCATTGTGCAGGAAGCCGCAACCCATGGTTCGGTTTACCTGATCCTGACCGGCTATTGCGAAGTGGTGCGCGTCAAGGATGATCAGCGTGAGTCGGTGGCGATGTTGCAAGCCGGTGATATTATCGGTGAAATGGCAGTGCTTACAGGTTCCGGGATACGTAATGCCAGCGTCGTTGCCAGGACACCGGTGACCGTCTGTGTTTTTGCCGAAGAAACCTTCCGCAATTTTATTCGTTACAGCGGTTTACAGGAAATGCTCGAAAATCGCTGGCTACTGCGACCCGTGATTAAACTGTTGCCCCAGTTTGCCGAATTGTCATCTACAGTAACGGACAAGATTTCACGCATCGCCGAATGGAAGGTGGTCGAAGGCGGCAAAACCCTGTGGCTGGATGATTCACATCTGTATATTTTCGTCGAAGGTTTCGGTTCGATAATCGATGCCGACAGCGGTGAAGAAAAAATTGTCAATGGCGAGGAGTTGGGATGGCGCCCCTACACCGATGGTCAGGCCGTCGAAATAACCGCAACCACCGATTGTGGATTGATCTCGGTCGAAGCCGGCGCCTACCTTCAGCTACTCAAAACTACTCCACAGCTTAATTACCAGACGCGCAAGCGTTTAAGGGCCGAAAGTGATGACAAGGTTGACTGGTTGCTCGGAGAAGTAGAAGTCTATTAGCTGCTTTATGTAATGCCACGCAACATTCTCTTCATCATGTGCGACCAGCTGCGCTGGGATTACCTGTCCTGCTATGGGCATCAGAAACTCAATACACCGAATATCGATGCATTGGCGGCACGCGGAGTACGCTTCGACAATGCTTACTGTCAGGCACCACTTTGTGGCCCGTCGCGCGCCAGTTTTTATAGCGGGCGTTACATGTCGAGTCATGGCGTGATGGCGAACCAGGATCCGACTCGAATCGATGAACTGACCATTGCCGATTACCTGAAACCTTCGGGATATCGCAGTGCGCTGGTGGGCAAAACCCATAATCGCAAAAGCCGTGCTGTGATGGACGCGCTCGGCATCAACCCCGATTCAGATTACGCGCGCTGCGCCGCTAGCGGAGGTTTTGAACCCTTCGAACTGCACGAGGGTTTGTATCCAGGCACGCGAGTACCCGAGAATCACGGTTATACCACCTACCTCAACAGCCAGGGCTACGCGGGCAGCAACCCATGGCTGGAATATGCTAATAGTGGCGAAGACAAGGATGGCAACATTCGCTCCGGCTGGCGATTACGTAATTCGATTTACCCGGCGCGCGTGGCCGAAGAACATTCAGAAACGACCTACCTGACCAACCGGGCTATCGAATTTCTGGATCAGCAGGATGACAACAGCCCCTGGTGTCTGCATCTCTCATACATCAAACCGCACTGGCCATTAATCGCTCCGGCACCGTATCACGACCTGTTTAACGCCACCGACATTCAGCCGGCGCAACGATCCGATCGGGAACTCGACAACCCACACCCGGTTTACGCGGCCTTTATGGAACAGGAGTACAGTGAAAGTTTCGCCCGTGACGAGGTGCGCGAACGCATAATCCCGGTTTACATGGGATTAGTCAGGCAAATCGATGATCAGCTTGGGCGCCTCTTCGAGTACATGAAACAAACCCAGATACTCGAACAAACCATGATTGTATTCACCAGCGATCACGGTGAATACCTTGGTGATCACTGGCTCGGAGAGAAGGATTTATTCCATGAAGCCTCGGCTAAAATCCCACTGATCATCGTTAATCCGAGTGCTACGGCCGATGACAATCGTGGCAACGTATGCAGCGAAATGGTGGAAGCCGTCGACCTGCTGCCGACATTCGTCGAGTATGCCGGCGGTATCATCAACCACGAGCGTATAGAGGGACGATCACTGATGCCGTTACTGCGCTCGAAAATCGCGCCCGGAGACTGGCGTCAATTTGCGCTCAGCGAGATCGATTATTCCGAGCGGGGAGCGCGCGGTTTGCTCAAGCTGGCGCCTTATGATTGCCGCGCGCTGATGATTCGCGACAAGCGCTGGAAATACATTCACCATAACCTGTTTCGCCCGCAGTTATTCGATATGCAAAAAGATCCGCATGAACTGATCGACCTCGGCGACGATCCAGCCTATGCAAAGGTTCGTGCCAGTATGCGGCAATTGATGCTGGCTTCGCGGCGCCGGCTAAAACCGCGCATCGGTGTGCCCTATGAAAATCTCGCGGGCATGGGTCCGGAGCAGGACGAAGCGCGTGGAATCATCATCGGCAGGTGGTAACATCCGCGTTACCCCGCCAGCCACCCGCTCACATACCACCGTGCTAAATTGCCAGGCTTCAGCTTAGCGGCTAACATTGTTCGTCTTTTGCCAGCATAACAAATCATAAAAACAGGTTTATTCTCCCGGGGGAGCACAGCATGACCACTAGAGTTTTCGAAGCACCGGGCCCTGGAACCTGGGAACTGGATACGACCCATTTTGCGAAACCGTTATCAGCCTATACTTCGAGCATTAAGGGTGACTCCCTGGTACGTGGTTTCAAGGAAGGTAGCGAACGCTATGGTTTGCTGATGAGTCACCACAAGTCGGCAACTATCCACGGTTTCTCCTACAGTCAACCGGTACTCGCCTTTACCCCCGCAGACGCCGAACCCGGACCGCCGCCGGCAGGATATTTCGAACAACCCGAACTGCTGGCACGCCTCCGCCGCGGCAAAAAAGCCATTGAAAACAAGCTGTGGCGTGAAGACCTGAAACGCTGGGACGAAGAGGTCAAGCCGGATTCGATTCGTCGCAACCTGGAATTGCAGGCGATAAATCCTGAATTCCTGGATAACGAAGGCTTGATCCAGCATATGACCGACTGTTATCAAAATGTCGGAGAGATGTTATACCGCCATCATATCTTCACCATTCCTTCGGTCATTCCAGTCGGTTTATATGTCGGCAATGTCTGCCAGTGGAGCGGCGCCTCACCCGGCGAAGCACTCTACCTGCTAAAAGGCTCCTCACCCGTTTCGCGCGGACTCGCCGCCGCCGAACTCGAGCAGATCGCACTACTCTTACAGCAGGCCGGCATCGACGCCGATCAATTTCGCGATATGCCCCCGGTAGACGTGCTGCAGCCGTTGCGTTCGCTCAGCGGAAACATCGGCGAGGCCATCGAAAACTATCTGCACATCGTCGGCATGCAACTCATTTCCGGCTATGACATAACCGAACGTTACGCGCTGGAAGTGCCGGAAATACTGGTCGCCAATATCTTCAGTGCGCTGGCCGGGAACGCGATCGACGAGAATCAAAATTCGGTTGCAGAAGCCCGGCGAGCACTCCGTCTAAAGATTCCGTCCGAACATCGCGACGAATTCGATACGCTGCTCGACGAAGCCCGCCTGATCAACCGCCTGCGCGATGAACGCGGTGCCTATAACGAAGCCCGGGCCTTCGGTTTGTCCCGCCGTGCGGTGCTGGAAGCAGGGAAACGCCTGCAAGCGCAGGGTCGCCTGCCGCAAGCAGATGCGCTGGTGCACGCATCCCATGAGGAAATGCTCACACTGCTGCGCGGGGAAAACAGTGTCTCGATCGCGGAACTGCAGGAACGCGAAAACTGGTACAACAGCACCACCACCGACGATGTGCCGCCGTTCCTGGGACCACCGCCCGAGCCACCACCGCCGCTGGAGGCCCTGCCGGAAGACGCACGTATTGGCGAGGCTGCGATTGGTGTCGCATTTGGAAATCTATCCGATCCACCCACTGCAGCGGCCACACCAGACGAGGTAGTGAAGGGATTCGCTGTCAGCACTGGAATCTACGAGGGTACCGCGCGACTGATTCAAAGCCCGGCGGATTTTCAACGCTTACAGGCAGGCGATGTGTTGATTACCAAAAACACTTCCGCAGCCTTTAACGTCGTACTGCCGATGCTGGGCGCCATCGTCACCGATCGCGGTGGGCAGCTCTCACACGCTGCTATCGTCGCGCGCGAATACGGTATCCCGGCACTGGTCAGCACGCGCAACGCTACCCGGGTAATTCCTGACGGTGCCAGGGTGCGTGTCGACGGTACTAGCGGTACCGTTGAGGTGCTCTCATAGAACTACTACCGTTAAACGAGGCGCAGGACGAAGCGGAGTTTGGCGGCAAGGCCGTACACCTTGGCACGGCGTTACGCGCCGGTATCGACGCTCCCACTGGATACGCGTTGAGCTTCGAGTGGGTAGAAGCGGTAATGCGCAAGGATGCGACCGTGCTGGCGCACCTCGAAGCCGCTTTTGCGCAAATGCAAAAGCCGATCGCGGTGCGTTCCTCGGCAATCGGTGAAGACTCGGAAGCAGCGAGTTTTGCGGGTCAACATGCCACGATACTCAACGTAACGACCTCCGCCCAGTTAATAACCGCCATCGACGAAGTCGTACAGTCCGCGCTAAGCCTGTCGGCTGCATCGTATCGGCAAAAACTGGGCGTGGTGGGCGCCCCCAGCATGGGCATCGTTTTGCAGGAACTATTCAAACCCGAATCAGCCGGCGTCATCTTCACCCGCAATCCGCTCAACGGCGCTGAAGAACGCGTGATCGAAGCGGCCTGGGGTCTCGGCGAAGTCGTCGTAGCGGGACTGGTAATCCCCGACTATTACCGTCTCAGCCCCATGGGCGAGATTCTCGAGCGCCGCGTGGGGGAAAAGGATATCGCACTGCGCCTGTTGCCCGAGGGTGGAACCGAAGAAATCGAGGTTCCGGCGGATAAAGCCAATGCCAGGATCCTCGACGACGACGATCTGCAAAACCTGCACCAACTGGCGCTGCGCTGCGAAGCAG
Source organism: Gammaproteobacteria bacterium (assembly GCA_049666745.1). GTDB lineage: Bacteria > Pseudomonadota > Gammaproteobacteria. The sequence continues at coordinate 9,721 of JBATHL010000116.1, read as the reverse complement.
TTTATGGCCCGGACCTGGACATGGAATGGGGACTGGCCGCCGACCGTCTCGTTTTACTCCAGTGTCGCGCCATCACCACTCGCGCCTAACCCAGCTGCGCTTGAATTCTGACCCTCTCAAGACGCCCGCGAAACGATTTATCGTCGCCTTAACGCTCGGTGCGGCACTAACCCCGCTCAATTCGACGATGATTGCGGTCGCGTTACCGGCGATGGGTGAGAGTTTCCAGGTCAGTTCCAGCGATCTCACGCTCTGGCTGGTGTCTTCTTACCTGCTGGTCAATATTATTCTGCAAAGTCCCGCGGGAAAGCTCGGTGACATCGTGGGCAGACGGCGCGCATTCATGATCGGTCTGAGCCTGTTCGCGATCGGCGCACTGATTGCAACCCTCGCACCCTACTTACCGGTCGTCACGGCATCTCGTATCCTCATGGCCGCTGGTGGTGCAATGCTGATCCCGAACGCGATGGCGCTACTGCGCAATGTCATCCCCGAACACAAACGTTCCAGCGCGTTTGGATATTTTGGTGCACTATTGAGCGCATCGGCCGCAGCAGGGCCGATGCTCGGCGGCATGTTGACTGAATACTTTGGCTGGAAGGCAATTTTCCTGGTGAATTTGCCACTACTGCTGCTCTCCTGGGTGCTGGTTGTTAGCGACACAACTTATGTTCGTCCCCCCGACGACAGGCACGCAATGCGACCCGGGTTTGATTTTATCGGTATGGGTTTACTGGCCTTCAGCCTTGGCGTACTCGTGATTGGCCTCAAGGGTGACGAGTCCTGGCCGCTAATCGCGATTCTGCTCGGCAGCCTCGGCCTGGTCGTATTTACCCGCTGGGCAAAATTTTCGCAATATCCATTGATCGATATTCAACTGTTTCGACACCGTCCGTTCGTGATTGGAGGCACCCTGTCCGGACTACAAAATCTCGGCATGTATGCACTATTGTTCCAGCTCCCGTTTCTGCTCAAGGACTGGTATCAACTGGATGCAGGCAAGACCGGGCAGATCCTGCTGGTGATGATGATTTTCATGGTCTTCCTGTCACCTGTCGGTGGACGTATGGGAGAACAGCTGGGTGTCCGACTCACTATTTTGAGTGGTCTATGCGTGAGCATTGCAGGCCTGATCATGCTGTTGATTACAGCCGGTTCCACAACGCTGCTCTGGATGCCGGTATCACTGGCGCTGGTCGGCAGCGGTATCGGCATGGTGTCAGGCCCGGCGCAAGCCGCGGCGCTGTCAGCCGTGCCATCCGGGCAAAGTGGTGTTGCGGCCGGCATCCTGTCGACGATGCGTTATCTTGGCGGCATAGCGGGAATCACTATTATCTCGACCATTCTCATCGACACCGACCCCGCCGGAATTTTGCGTCAGAACAAAATCTGCTTCGGCATATATATCGGTGCCTATATCTTTGCGCTCCTGTTGGCACTTGCAATACCGCGACGCACACGACCCATCTTATAGCGACCAGTTGTTTTTCGGTCCCGCGCAGCTTTATTTACTCGCAATTAAAAGACAGCTTGCGCTAACCCGATTACAGGTTCCTGTCGGGCACTACTAAACCGGCATCTGCATTAGTTCGGAAACCTCAAGCGATCCACCGACATCAAGAAACGGGCATTTTCCTGCGATCGACAATGCCTCATCCATCGAGTCAACCTCGATTATGGTGAAACCGGACATGGTTGACGTACCACTGTTAGTAATCGAGCCATCGGAGTTTATCGTGTGCGTATCTTTAAGCGGATTCGCCGGACTAACGGCTGAATCGCCTAACAATTTCAACCAGTCCATATACTTCGCAAAATGTTGCTTACCTTCTTCCGGGCTAGATGGCTGATCGCCGCCCAGATAAACTATAACGTATTGGGGCATTTACGTTTCTCCCATATCAGGGTATTCAAAAATACTCGATTAACACATAACGCTCACATCAGCGACCCGGCTTTAGCTGGGTCTGACCAGATCTACCTGTCAGGCTTTTTTGCAATACCACGAATCGTGGGGCGAACAATTGGCGGAGCTTTGCGCATGCTTTCCCGGTCAATTTGAACGATATCAAAACCCTCAGTTACTATTGCCTGTTCCGTTTCCCTGTTCAGGTGGCAATTCCCCATGAATGTTCTCCATACTGGATTTATTACATTCTGCCATCGCCTTCTTGAGCTGCCGTCAGCAGCCGCAACATGCTCCAGAAAAACGAGGCCGCCTCCTGGCCTCAATACCCGCCTCATTTCACGCAAACAGGCTTCCAGATTCGTTACCGAGCAACAAACCAGTGACGATACAACATAGTCGAATGATTCGTCAGCGGCCTCTATTTGATCCGCTGTTCCACTGCTTACACTGACATTTTTCAGCTGCTGATTGCCTGTTTTTTCCTTTAAAAACTTTCGCATATGTTTGTCAGGTTCAGTGAGGACAAGCCGGGTAACACTGTCAGAATAAAGTTTGATATTTGCGCCGGTGCCAGCGCCAACTTCCAGTACCTCACCGCTAACCTGCTGAAGAAGATCATGCCTCCACTCTTTTAGACAGGCCTCTTCAGTTTTAGCCATAACCCTGTCATAAAAATAGGCAGTCAAAAAGGACATGAACGGTTTCTCAGGTTTTAAAATAAATAACGCTCAAACCAGCAAGCGGAGGTTCGGCCGAATGTGCCTGTTATGATTCTACTTGTTCCCCGGTTCTTATACATGCTTTAAAAGTTGTTTGGCAAATGTAAGGCTTATCGATTCCCGTTGTGCCATCCCCAAGAAAGTATATTTTGATGTGCTTATAGTTTCGATATTTTGCGAGGACTTCCAGCGTTTCCTTTTCAACACTGCTAACTAATTTTTCCTGCTCCGTTTCAGGGAGCATATTGAATTCAGAATTTTTTATTACATATGACAACTCTTCAGATGAGTGAATTATATATACCTGTCCTTTAGAGATCTGCGCTTGCAATTGTTGCCGAATGTTCGCGGCTTCCTGTGGAGGGAAATCACATCCTGCGCAAAATATTGCGCACAATATAACTATTCGTTTCACGCCAAAGAGAGCCGCAACACTCACATCAGGTGCCTGCCGTCAGCCGCGTCGGCCTGCAGGTACTTGTTATGTGGCTAGAGAACATTTTCCCAGTATAACCACAATGGAGTAATAGCGGTCACTGGAATCATTCTGCTGAGTGGCGACCTTCGGTGTTGACCTCGACCGGTCGACACTCCGATTTTACTCCTTAACAACTACTTCCGGCACAGTGCAGACTTTCAGTAGCTATAAAACTACAGCTTAAAGCCCCCTGGCAATCGGCGTTATTGAGATCAGCTGTAGTATTAACTTTGAGTCACATTTTCTTTCGATAATTGAGCTATATTTACCGGTAGCGATAACTGCTACGAACTTAGGTGCACATCGATGATTGAAGTTTTCCAGGATATTTCAAGATACTATGCGGCCAACATTGTTGATAATGTCCTGACCGTCGGTAAGATTATTTCCGCAGACGGTGTGTACAGTTTTGCGCCAGACAATGCCTTGAGCCCGCATAATCTGGTTGACCAAAATACCGAAACCCCGCGGGCGGTTCACTTGATCGGTGAAATCCATCCTCGTCTAGCGCTACAAAATCTACTCGATATAGAAATTGCCTCCTGTCTCTACCTGAATGAAAATGATGAGTCTGGTGAAATTGAAGTTCGATCTATCCATAAGGGGATTGGCAGCTCGATTCATATCAGGGAGGAATGCCCGTTAATTCAATGGGATGAAGAATATCAAGAGCGAAACTATTTTGCTGTTATCGATGTTCAACAGGTGTTTACCGAAAACCGTGAAAAAGATAGTTTTATCACGATGCTCGCGGAGAGTCTGCACGAATCCGAGCTATTCCCGCCACTGCTGAATTTAAACGTTAGTGGAATTCATGATTCTGAGGATTATTTGCATAATCCCCGCTTACGGGGATAAGTGACCTAATTATTGAAACTGCTCCGTTATCGACGCATCGACCTGGCAATCGATGAATTGCAGCACATTCAATATACTAACGCTCGCTTATCGCAAGCCTGAGCGCCAGGCTCGCAAAAACCGTTCCTGCGATGCGATTCAAGATTACTTGCGCTTTCTCGGATCCTTTCAGCCATTCTCCAAGAAAACCAGCTGACCAGGCGATGGAACCAAAAATCAATAGTGTTGCAATAATGAAAAGTCCACCAAACATCATCATCTGGATTGTTATTGACCCTATGGCTGGATCGGCAAACTGAGGGAGAAATGCCAGGAAGAATATTGCCACCTTGGGGTTGGTGATATTCATTATCACACCTCGATAATAAAGCTTACGCAAATCCATCTGCAATTCGGCAGATTCATCAATTTTGGTAGCACCCGCCTTGAAGGCCTGCCAGGCGAGATAAAGCAAATACATCGCGCCCACCATTTTCAGTATGTTGAATGCCAACGCAGATGTTTGAAAGATGGCCGCCACGCCTAATGAAACAGCTGCAGTATGTACTAACAATCCAGTACATAGACCGATAGTAACGAGCAGACCGGCTTTCCGTCCGTGTAATGCCGACTGAGTTAAAACAAAAATGTTGTCAGGGCCCGGTGCAAATGCCAATGCCACGGATGCAGTGAAAAAAATTGCTACTGTCTCAATAGGTATCATTCCGTAATTCTCCAGTGTTGCCTGACGCTCGGTTCAGCTGCAAACCGCTGGTGTAGCGGGTGATTTGCCCGGCTTTTAAGATTTGCTAGAAAGCAGGTTCATCGAGTATTTCTCCGCTTCGTTCGATGACTCCTGCAAACTTTCTATCATTACTTGATTCCCAGAAATCACCCATACCCCCAATATTATTTTTAAGATCTTCTATTGCAGATGAATTACCTAATGAAATCGAAGCACAAATATCTCCGATCCATGCTGCGTTCTAATAGTTTCCCTCGTTTTCGAGAAGCGACTCCGCTTCTCTAAGTAAACTGACTAACTTTTTAGTTTTCTCCATTCCTGTCTGCTAAAAGTCTATTTAAAAGATCTTTGACCATTTAATAAATATTATCAGGTTGACCTGGTAATTCTGGTGAGTGAATTTGAGGGTACTGGAATCTAAAAGTGATAGTACTCCTTGTTCAGGTAACCGATGACGTCATTCACTTCATCATCGAACCAGGTTAATCCGAGATTATCCTTGCAAAAACGCACCTGCGTACCCAGCCGCGCCAGGGATCGCACCTTCCGGTCGTCACGGGTGTAGACCGTCGAATCATGACAGCCGGTACAGTTTTCGAAATGCAGATCATCGCCGTTTTCAATATCAGCAGCCTGCAATGAAGTGACATAAAAAGCGATAAATACGGGCAGGTAGAAAAGTCTCATAATAACCTCCAGGTTAGCTGTCTTCACGCGCGAGACAGGAAAAAGCGCATCATCCATTCACCCCAGATGTGCGCGTCAGGTTCTCCCTCGTCGATACAGCGGGTAGCCTTGGCATGTTCGTCTTGTGACAGGCTATCAGTAGCGCGCAGAAAATTGACCATCGCGCGCCGCGGTTGTTCGGGATGTCCCTGAAAGCACATTATATTGTCACCCAGCGTGTAGCCGTAGTCAGCATACTCGTCGGTGCGCGCAAACGACAGCGCGCCGTCCGGTAATCGCGTCACGCGTTCCTGGTTAAAGTGATACAACCCGGTCCGGTTTACATTCGGCTCCATCCAGTCGTAAGCCCTGTCTATATGGACCGCGTAGTTACCGATGGTCCAACCGTTCTCGTTATAGCCGACGTCTCCGCCAAAGGCCCGTGCAACCAGTTGATGGCCGAAGCAGGAGCCGATTACCTGCAGCCCCCTGTCAGCAGCGGTCCTGATCAAATCAACCAGCCTGCCAATCCATTCGTGATCATCATGAACACTACAGGGGCTGCCGGTGACCAGGATTGCATCGTAGCCATCTAAATTTTGCGGAAACTGGTTTTTTGACGTGAAATATACATCGAAACGGGCAGCCGCATTCAGCGGTTGCAGCAGATCGATAAATTTTTGCGCATCTGTAATGCCGAGATCATCGGCCCAGTAACTCTCGGGCACCGCATCCAGAATCGCAATCCTGATTGTTTTGTTCATTTTGGTTTATGCAGAACATTGGTGGACTCGAAAACCAACCATACCTGAAAACTCCTATTTTAAAACCCATCTTGTACGTTTCGAGTGATTCTATAACAGCAGATGAGTTTCGCCAGTCGGGTTACGGTCTGATCCACTGGATAGTTGATTACCGACCCAAGCTGGAATAACGGCCGATTCGTGCCCGGATCACGCCCGGGAACATATCGAAACCTTATGGAAACGGATACAGCAGTGCGCAGAAGAGGCCGCAGCAGTCAATTAGAAGCGCAAGAAATTTGAAAGACATTAGTATAAAAAAAGGATACATTACGCGACTTTGAAATCCACTCTCAGTAGCGCAAAACTATGGCTAATATCACCTGGAAAATGGCCGACGGTAGCGAGATCTCCGCCGACATTAAAGACGGCTTGAACCTGATGGAAGCCGCGACTGCCAATAACGTCCCACACATCGAGGGCGAATGCGGCGGCTGCCTTTCCTGCGCCACATGTCACGTATTCGTGGCACCGGAATGGCTGGCTAAAACCGGTGACGTAGACGATATCGAAGACACCATGCTCGAAATGACCGATGTCGAGCGCGAAGACAACAGTCGCCTGAGCTGCCAGATAACTGCTTCGGCGGAACTGGACGGGCTGGTACTGCACGTACCTGAGCCAGAGTAGATCATGGCCGCCCCAATCGTTATTGTTGGTGCGGGTCAGGCGGCAGCCTCATTCATCTCGCGACACGCGGCGCTTGGCAGTGAACAACCACTACTGCTGGTCGGCGAAGAATCTCACCCGCCCTACCAGCGCCCGCCCCTGTCGAAGAAATACCTGCTCGGCGAACTCGAACGGGAACGCCTGTTCATTCGCCCGCTGCAATGGTACACAGACCAGGCGGTAAAGCTACGCTTCGACACCCGCATAGATACCATCGATCGCGAGCGCAGGCAGGTCGTCAGCAGCGGCGGTGAAAGCATCGAATACGACAAGCTGCTGTTGTGCACCGGCTCCCGCGCGCGCGCTCTACCGACCGAGATTGGCGGCAGTCTTGACGGCGTCTTTACCTTGCGCAGCATTGCTGATATCGACAGGATGTCTCCCGAATTTCAGGCCGGGCGCAAACTGCTAATCGTCGGCGGCGGATATATCGGACTCGAAGCGGCAGCGGTCGGGCGTCAGCTCGGGCTCGAAGTTACCGTGCTGGAAATGGCCGAGCGTATCCTGCAACGCGTCGCCGCCGCCGCAACCTCGGATTACTTTCGTAACCTGCACAGCGGGCATGGAGTCAGCCTGCATGAATCGACCCGCCTGGCCAGGCTGCTGAGCGACGGGGGCAAAGTCTGTGGCGCAGAGCTGGAATCCGGCGAAATCATCGATGCGGACCTGGTGCTGGTCGGTATAGGCAGCATTCCCAATACTGAAATCGCGCAGGCCGCAGGGCTCGATTGTGACAATGGAATCAGCGTAAATGAAACCTGCCAGACCTCCGATGCGCATATTTACGCCGCCGGCGACTGTAGCAATTTCGTTCGTAATGGGCAGCATATTCGTCTCGAATCAGTACAAAATGCCGCCGATCAGGGCGATCTCATCGCACGCGTTCTGGCCGGGGAAAAAGTGACCTATACGGCACTGCCGTGGTTCTGGTCGGACCAGTATGATTGCAAACTACAGATCGTCGGACTCAATCACGGCTACAATCAAACCGTGCTGCGTCCCGGCGCGAACCCATCCAGTCAGTCGATCTGGTACTATCGTGACCAGCAACTGCTCGCTATCGATGCCATGAATGAACCGAAGTCATACGCTTTCGGCAGGAAAATTATCGAAGCGGGCAAGCATCCTACAGCGGAGCAAGTCGCAGACCCGGCGACCGATCTGAAAGCCCTGGCGATGGCTTAACCTGTTCTCTCCGTAATAAGATGGGCTAGCCTGTTCTCTCCCTACTAAATTGTCATCCTCGCGCATTCCGATGCAAAGCTTTGTCATCCCGCGGCTCGACCGCGGGATCCATAAGGTCCAGGTCATTGCTTCAATTCTGGATCCCGCGGTCAGGCCGCGGGATGACAATTTCCTTTGATTTGGTAATCGATTAACGTGATATCCCCGAAAATAAATTGTCATCCCCGCGTAAGCGGCCCCCCAACGCACGCTGGGTTGACGTATCGGGATCTTGCAATGGTGCCGTAGTTTCGAGATTTCCGCCGGGTCGCGCAGGTTTGCAGGGGAACGCTTCTTGCCGATGTATCCCTTATAAGATACCCGTTTGCGCGGGGATGACTGAATAGTTGCTAACCCGGTCAGGGAAATTTCGCAAACGACCGATAGGTTTTCGCTGTGCTGGAACGTACTGATTTTCGGCGATATCGCGACTTAGATCGATATAGGCCTCAAATCGCTGCCTGATATCACGCACATAATTGACTGGCTCGTTGCCGTTAACATAGCCGTAGCGCGCTTTCTTTGAATATTGCTTCTTCGACAGTAACAGCATCGCCTCCTCGGTATGTCCGAACCAGCGGTCCGGATCATGTCCCAACTGCCCGGCAAGCCGACGTGCATCCTGCACGTGACCGGAACCAGCATTGTAAGCCGCGAGTGTGAACCAGAGTCGATCTGAAATCGGCAAATCGGAGTTAAATCGATCGCGCAGCCAGTCGAGATATTTTATTCCACCCTGAATACTGTTAGCCGGATCACTGGCGTTCTTCACCCCCATCGCCCTGGCGGTGCGCGGCATTAGCTGCATCAATCCCTTCGCGCCAACATGTGATTTTGCCCTGGGATTGAATTTGCTCTCCTGGTACATTTGCGCGGTAACCAGGCGCCAGTCAAAGCCATAACGGTCCGCATACTTGCGTACCAGTTTGTCATACGGGGATATCTGCCCCTTGAGCGCATCGATCACCCGCCCGCGCGCCAGGCGCTGCACTGAGCGGCGGCTCTTGAAATACTTGTTATAGGTAAGGTTGTAAAACTCGCTCTTGTACATTTGTTTGATGAACGCATCCAGGGCCTGCTTCAGCTCAGGATTACGTTTGCGCAAAGCGATCGCATGCGGGATCAATTCGTCGGTGGCGTAGGCTGAACGCACAGGAACCCCCTTGGCCAGCTCAATATCCAGTAAATGCTCGTCGGTCATGGTTGCCTTGTATTTACCACGAGACACCATCTGGATAAGCTGTTCGGTTTCGACTGCATCGTCGGTTGCGCGCAGGCTAAAGCCGGCGCCTTCCTCCTGCAGCCGGGCGAGCCGCTCCCAGTAACTACTGTGATGACGCACGAATATGGTCCGATGATCGAGCTCGCGTAACGAGCTGGCCGGGTCCTTTTCATGCACCACGATATGTTGTCGCGCATAATGATAGGGTTCTGAAAACTCGATACCGAGTCGGCGCTGTTGCTGTTCGGGTTCGAGAAAACCCAGCGCAATATCTGCCTTGCCCTCCAGCAACCAGGTGGTCAGTTCACGATGGCTCGGCGGTACCACGACTTCCAGCCGCAACCCGTGATAGTCGGCGAATTCACGCGCGAATTCGTACTCGAAGCCCATTAATTCCCCTCGATAGAGGAAGTAAGAGGCTGCATTGTTACGCAGCAGTACTCTTAACA
>JBATHL010000115.1:0-1829 GCA_049666745.1 Gammaproteobacteria bacterium | reverse complement strand
CGCTGAAAGAGCGCAATTCCGTCAAGGGGCTGGTGTCCCAGGAGAATGGTGACCGGAACGCGCTGTATGTGGAAATCGCCAGGGCCAACGACCATCCGGAGTGGGAAAGCGATATTCGCCAGACCTTTGCACGTAGCTGGGTGGCGAATGCACGCTCCGGCTGGTACTACCAGGACGGCGGTGCGTGGAAGCAGAAATAAAAAATACCTCGCGCAGAGTCGCAAAGACGCAGAAAAAAAACAAAAGCTTTTAGAAAAATAGCGATGTGCGTAAATAACCACGGTGTCATTCCCGCGAAAGCGGGACAAATCTGTCTGGAACAGATTTGGACGACTGCAGGTCGGCCCAAAGGGCTGGATACAGGGATGTATCCAGCAATCCAGCCTTCAATATTGCTTGATTGTGAATTCAGTCCGAATACTTCATGACACCATGAATATATTTGTCTTCGACATCGAAACCGTGCCGGATGTCGCCGCCGGCCGCCGGCTGTACGACCTGGATGACCTGGACGACAAGAACGTCGGGCGTGTCATGTTCCACAAGCGTGCGGAGGAGAGCGGCGGCTCCGAGTTTCTGCGCCATCACCTGCACCGGATCGTGGCGATCTCCGTCGTTCTGCGAACGCCTGACCGTTTCAAGGTGTGGACCCTGGGCGACCCGGATTCGCCGGAGGATGAGATCCTGCAGCGTTTTTTCGACGGGATCGACCGCTTCACGCCGACCCTGGTTTCCTGGAACGGCTCCGGCTTCGACCTGCCGGTGATTCACTACCGCAGCCTGATACACGGTATCCAGGCACCGCGTTACTGGGATACCGGTGGTGACGACAAGAACTTCAAGTGGAACAACTATCTCAGCCGCTACCACGAGCGCCATACCGATGTCATGGACGTGCTGGCCGGCTACCAGCCGCGCGCGGCCGCGAAACTTGACCAGGTTGCAACCCTGCTGGGCTTTCCCGGCAAGATGGGTATGAGTGGTGCGAAGGTCTGGGACAATTACCTCGATGGCGACATCGCGGGCATTCGCAATTACTGCGAAACCGATGTGCTCAACACCTACCTGGTCTACCAGCGTTTCGAGCTGATCCGCGGGCATCTCAGCCACGCACAATTCGACGCGGTGTGCGAGCAGGTGCGCACGGAACTGGCCAGTGAAGACAAGCCGCACCTGAACGAGTTTCTGGAGAACTGGCAGGGTGATTGAATAAAATCATTCTCGCGCAAAGCCGCCAAGGCGCAAAGAAAAATAATTCATTCACCACAGAGAACACAAAGAATACAGAAACTATAGAGAAGTGATATATCATCCCCGCGAAGGCAAGGATGACAAAGAGGACTCATTTACAAATGATATCAGTTGGTAGTGTGGTTTGTATCAGGACTGGATTCCCGCCTCGGCAATTGCTCCATGCAATGCTCTACCTCCTGCATCCCTGCAGTCGTGCGCGGGAATGACATATTTACATACCTCTGTGTCCTCTGTGGTGTGTTTTATTATTTTTGTTCTTTGCGCCTTGGCGGCTTTGCGCGAGAATTATTTTTTTATAAATGAGTAAGCGCACTCGAAAGAAACGCCGGCCCGAACCCGTCAGCCATATCACGATCGAGTCGCTTGCCCATGACGGGCGGGGTGTGGCACATCTCGACGGCAAGGCCGTGTTTATCGATGGTGCGCTGCCGGGCGAGTTGGTCGGATTCGAATACCTGGCCACGCGCAGGAAATTCGATGAGGGCCGGGTGACCGGTATCCATCAGGCCTCGCCGGACCGGGTGACGCCGAAGTGCCCGCATTTCGAACTGTGCGGCGGCTGCAGCCTGCAGCAC
>JBATHL010000114.1:0-2929 GCA_049666745.1 Gammaproteobacteria bacterium | reverse complement strand
GGTTGATACCGCCGGCACCTTGTGCCACGCGGCGGAGGCATTGAAGGACGAAGGTGCGAAAGGAGTATTTGCCTATTGCACGCACCCGGTACTTTCGGGTAAGGCGATAGAGAACCTGGAAAACTCGGCCATGGATGAACTGGTGGTGACCGATACTGTACCGCTCTCGCAAGAGGCAGCGGCATGTAGCCGGATCCGCCTGGTATCGGTGGCAGGTTTGCTTGCGGAAACGATCCGCCGCATCCATGCTGAAGAATCGGTCAGTTCGTTGTATATGGACTGACGATAGCCGTGTAAGCGGCTTTTGAAACCCTGTCTGGTCGCAAGGCAGGCCTCCGTCGAGAGACGGTTTTTTTATTTTTGGAGTATAACAATGTCAGACACAATTCATCTGATTGCGGAACCACGCTCTGACTCGGGGAAAGGTGCGAGCCGCCGCCTGAGACATCAGGGCCTGGTACCGGCAATCGTATACGGGGGAGATAGTGATCCCGTGCAAATCAGTATTACGCATAACAAGTTCATGCACGAACTCGATCACGAAACGATTTATACCCAGGTTGTCGAGTTGCAGGTCGGCGATAAAACCGAGGAAGTGATCCTGCGTGATCTGCAACGGCATCCTTACAAGAACAAGGTTTTGCATGCCGACTTTTTTCGTATCGACAAGAACACGCCGATCAAGATCGTGGTTCCGATTCATGTCCTCAACGCGGAAGAATGTGTTGGCGTGAAGATGGATGGCGGCATGGTGACGCAAGTGGTGACGGAAATTGAAATCATCGCCTTGCCGAAAGATCTGCCCGAGTCCCTCGAGATTGATGTCGAAAATCTGCATCTCGGTGAATCGCTTCACCTTTCAGATATCAAGATGCCCGAAGGCGTCGAGCTTACGGCCATGATGAATGTCGAAGAAACCGAACATGACGACCATGACCTGGGTGTCGTGTCGGTAGTCAAGACGCGCGAGGAAATCATCGAAGACGAAGCACCTGAAGCACCTGAAGGCGAAGAAGCGATCGAAGGTGAAGAAGGCGCAGCGGCTGAAGGCGGTGATGAGTCTGAAGGCGAAGCTAGCGACGAGGAGTAAACCTGGCCCACATGGCTGCGCTTACAGCAGATATACGTTTGATCGTCGGCCTCGGGAATCCCGGGGCCGATTACGTTGAAACGCGCCATAATGCCGGTTTCTGGTTGATCGATCTGATCGCGGCCGATCGCTCACTGAGTTTCCGTTTCGAAAAGCGTTATAACGCCGAGGAATGCAAGTTCAAGGCTGAAGGCAAAGATATCTACCTGCTCAAGCCGCAGGCTTTCATGAACCGAAGTGGTCAGTCGGTAGCTGCGCTGGCGCGTTACTACAAGATTAAACCCGAGCAGATTCTGGTGCTCCACGATGAACTTGATTTGCCGCCGGGTACCAATCGCATCAAGCAGGCGGGTGGCCACGGCGGTCACAATGGTTTACGCGATATCGTCAATCATCTCGGTAGCCGGGAGTTTTTTCGCGTTCGTGTAGGCATTGGCCATCCGGGCGATGCCAGCCAGGTGATCAACTATGTGCTGCACAAACCATCGGTAGCGGATCTGAATGCAATCGAAGCGGCCAACCGCGATACCCTTGCGGTCATGCCCCTGGTCATTGAGGGGCGTATCGACAAGGCGATGCAGGCCCTGCATACCTGAAGAATGAGACACCAGTATGGGATTTAAATGTGGCATCGTCGGCTTGCCCAACGTGGGCAAATCGACGCTATTCAATTCGTTAACCAAAGCGGGAATCGCGGCGGAAAACTATCCGTTTTGCACCATCGACCCTAATGTCGGCGTGGTCGAAGTTCCGGATCCGCGCCTGCAACAGCTGGCCGCTATCGTGCAGCCCAAGAAAGTCATTCCGACGACGATGGAATTCGTCGATATCGCCGGGCTGGTCGCGGGGGCATCCAAAGGTGAAGGTCTGGGTAACCAGTTTCTCGGTCATATTCGCGAAACCGATGCGATCGCCCAGGTGGTGCGCTGTTTCGAGGATGAAGACATTGCGCATGTCAGCAATACGATCGATCCGCTCAGTGATATTGAAACCATCAATACCGAGTTGCTACTCGCCGACATGGAATCGCTCGCTCGCCAGACGGAACGTGCGGGTAAACTGGCCAAGTCAAACGAGAAGGAAGCCAAAGCGAAATTTGAATTCCTGCAGGCGGTGCAGGCTCACGTCGAGGGCGGCAGTAACGCGCGCAATTTTGAAGTATCCGATCAGCAGCGACCCTGGATGAAGGAACTGCACCTGATTACTGCTAAACCGGTGCTATACATTGCCAATGTTTCCGAGGATGGCTTTACCAATAATCAACATCTGGATGCGGTCATTGAATTTGCTGAGGGCGAGGGTGCCGAAGTCGTCGCCGTCTGTGCTGCGATCGAAGCGGACATCGCCGAACTTGATGTCGCCGAGGCAGCCGAGTTTTTACAGGAGATGGGGCTCGAAGAGCCGGGTCTCGATCGGGTGATCCATGCCGGTTATAAACTGTTACACCTGCAGACTTACTTCACTGCAGGGCCACAGGAAGTGCGAGCCTGGACGATTCGTGTCGGCGATACTGCACCGCGCGCCGCGGGCAAGATTCATACCGATTTCGAAAAGGGCTTCATTCGTGCCGAAGTGGTCGCCTTTGACGATTTCATTGCCGGTAACGGCGAGCAGGGTGCGAAGGATGCCGGGAAGTGGCGTCTCGAGGGTAAGGAATACGTAATGCAGGAAGCCGACGTCGTGCATTTCAGGTTTAACGTCTAGTCGCATGCGCTTGACAGCGCGCGGTGATCAAGCGAAAATCGCGCGCTCTTCACGACCGGGCAATCCGGTCAGCGAAAATCTCAATGGCTACGTAGCTCAGTTGGTTAGAGCACATCACTCATAATGATGGGGTCC
>JBATHL010000113.1:0-26284 GCA_049666745.1 Gammaproteobacteria bacterium | reverse complement strand
AGCTGTGCACAGATATATTCTTCTAATCCTCGACTTTGCGCTGCATGGAATTCACCAGATTCTCATCGTGTTTAGCCTGGTGGGATGGATCTTCTGCGAAACACGGATGCTGAACCTGATCGTGCTCACGTTGATCCTGTTTTCCTGGTATGGACTAGGGCCGATACTAAGCAAGGCTAACCCCTGGGGCTATTGCGTTATCACCGACATCCAGTGGCAGATTCGCAAGAAACTGGGGCTGGATGGCCGCAACGGGGGTTATGTAAAATACCTGGCTGACAATTTACTTGGCGGGGATTTCGATGAAACACGGATTGATAAATGGGCTGCGGCGACTATTTTAACCTGTACTTTAGCCTCGGTTACCACAAACTTGATGTACGGAAGCTGCTCGGTACTTACCAGTTAAATAATAAAGACCATCGGGTTACGGGGTAAAAAATTTGAAGCCCAACATCGCATCAAGATCGTTAGTCGACCACTAACTTGCATAATCGCCGATTGACTCGCTAGCGGTTTGATGGCAGCGAGAACCCACGGCACCAGACTTTACAGGACCCGGCTCGATCGAAATGATCTGGTCGTCATGCTGATATCCTGACGCAGCGGGCACGCACTACCAGAAAAACTTCAGTCAATAATGGCCCGGGTTTCACTATTTTTCCGGCGCATGATCTAGATCAATGTCTGGTATGCTGCTTCCTACTAGGTTGTAAGATAGTGTTTTTTAGCAATCGGATTATGTTCAAAGACATCGTAAATAGCAGCCCAGGTGAGTCAGTAACTGTAGACAGTTCGTTGGCATCTATGGACACGATCTATATCGATGCGGGCACCAGGCACGTCCGGCTTCAGGTTTGTGCAACTGACGGTACATTGCAACAGGACATGGTGGTTCCCAGCAACAGCGATTTAGGTGAAGCCCTGTCGTCGGTGGGACAGGCCAGGACAGGCACGGCTAATTCGAACCCGTCTCAACTAGTGATCACCGGAAAGTTGGCGGGTGCAGTCCGGGAGCGGCTTGGCGATGGCAAGCAGATTCTGCCGACGGCGGCTTTCTGGTTGGCTGCCCAGGACCTGATTGAACTGCCGGAGAACGCCGCTGTCGAGACGCTCGCAATTATCGATTTATCGGCGTCCGGTTACCTGATTATTGGCGTCGATCGTAGTGGCGAGCTTAAAGACGATCTGTTACTTACGAATCCGCGCTGTGGCGCGGGCTCGGGGATCAACCTCGATCGCGTACTGCAAAAACTTGACCTCAGGCACGAACAGGTCGACGTGCTGCTCGACACTTACCTGGGTGAGGCGGGTCGTGCCCGGCGCGAGGCCACCGCCGTGCGCGTCGATCGCTGCGGCGTGTTCAGTACCTCGGCGACGATCTCTGACAAAAACCAGGGGATCCCGCTCGATACCGCCCTCGCGACGACGTTGAAGTCCGAGGTCGAAAAAACGGTTAAGAAGCTGCCACCCGGTTTCGACAAGATTTATCTGACTGGACGTATCTTCCGCTGGCAGTATGCGCGTGACTGTGCAGAGGATCTGTTACGCGAGCAAGGCGTCACGGAGGTTGCCTACGATCCCGAAAACACGCAGCTCCTGAAGTCGTTGCGGAAACTGGTGAAAAAGGTTGGCGTCGACAACCTTGCACAACCTGATTCCCGCCTGCTCAAGCAGAGCCAGCCTGAAACCTTTCCCTCCTTCGTTGAACTGCGCAAGCGCTACGAGGCGGGTAGACAATTCCATCGATTGGAGGACGAACCGCCACGCGCTTGCTCACCCGGGGATCTTGCCCAACGCGCGTTGATTCTGGCGTTGGATGTTGGTTCCACCATGGCCAAGGCGGTTCTGGCCGATGCCGCCACGGGTGAAGTCCTGTTTCTCGAGGCCTACAGCAACGCTGGCGACACGATAGAGACGGTCAAGAATGTATTCGTCGACCTGCAGCGACAGGGTATCGAGCAGTTGCCATTACAAAGCGTGGGAATTACCGGATCTGCCCGCTACCAGGTGCAGCAGGCGCTAGCCAGCATCTATCCCGATTTAGCGGAACGCATCCAGGTGCTGGTGGAAAACTATGCGCACGCGCGGGGTTCGATTGATTATGCGCGGCAACACGTTAAATGGCTTGAGCAACAGGGCTTCAAGGACGTCAACCGGGATCTATGTATCCTGGTTGACATAGGCGGTGAGGACACCAAGATTTCCACCATTGAGCTGAACCAGGCCGAACTCTTCGACAACGCCATGAATACCAAGTGTTCAGCGGGAACCGGTAGCCTGATGGATACGCTTAGCGCCATGTTCGGCCTTCAATCCGTGGCCGAAGCACAGGCACAGGCCTATAACGCTCCGCAATCCTTCAGTATTAATGCAACCTGCGCCGTGTTCCTGATGGAAAACGCGAGCAAGCTGCAGGCACAGGGTGTGCCGCAGGATGAAATCCTTGCTTCAGCGAACTGGGCGATCGTGGAAAATATGGCTCGGACCCTGTGGAGCCAGCTGGATTTACCCGCCAACACGGTGGTGTTATTGCACGGCCAGACCATGTTGTCGGACCCGTTGCCACTGGCGGTTACCCACCGTCTGCGCTCCTACATCGGTGCCGATATTCATGCCCTGCTGCCACCCAATCCAGGACATCGAGCCTGTATTGGCCTGGTTCGCAGCCTGCAGCAGGCTGCAGTACCGGGCGTTGTTGCAATAGGCCTCAATGATTTGCTCGAGGCCCATTTTGCAAAACGCATGATTCAGTGCAAGGGTAAGGTTTGCGGAGATCCACTGGCCCGTTGCAACCGTTGTGCACTGCGCTGGCAGGGCGACGACGGTCGCAAGATCGCCTTCACGGTGGGCGGATGCACCGCAATTAACGAACTCATATCGCACAAGGGGCAGAAAAAAGAAAACCGGCCGCGTGATTGCTACAAGGAAATATGGGACTTTATCGATAGCCACCACCCGCACAGCGATGACCCGCGGCGCCTGGTTATCCCGCGCAGTTTCGCTGTCTCCGAGTGGGCCTATTTTCTATCGCGGGTGTTTGCATCGCTGGATATACCGGTACACGTGGACAACGTGCGCGACAGTGACCTGGCCGATGCGCAACCCCAGTTCAACGTCGATTGCTGCGCGCCCCAGATGGGCGCAGTGGGGCAGTTCCAGCGACTGGCTGCACAACCGCATGGCCTGATCCTGGCCGCGCAGATAGAAACCATGCCAACGGGTGGAGTGAGTCGGGGACTCACCTGCAGCACCAACCAGGGTGGCGTGGCGGTGGCCAGTAATCTGGCTCTGGATGCGCAGCCCGAAGCGCGTTTTCACCTGTTTCACTTCGCCATCGACGAGCTCGATGCGGGCCTTTTGAGCGACCAGTTTCAGATTGGACTGGAACCTGTTTTTCGCTACTACGGGATTACCCCTGACGCAAAAACCCTGCAGAATATCGTTGCCGGGGCCATCGAGGATCACTTGCAGCTGCGCCGGGCGGCGGCGGATTTTGCCGCCGAACTCGCTGAACAGGCGCTCGCCGAAGGCCACCAGGTCGCTCTGGTCGTGGGACGTGAATATGTTCTGAACCCCGGGATCTACGACAGCCATATCCGCCGCCTGTTGCGTGATCGCCAGATGGCAGTGATACCCTCATACGTGCTGGATATTGAACTCGATCCAGAATACGCGCATATTTACTGGCGTAATCCGCATTTTATCCTGACAGCACTGAAGGCGGTTGCGCACCGGAATTTGCACACCCGTCTGCGACATCCACGCCTGCAAGCACTGTTTCGCCGCATCGAGGAAGATTCCTCGGGCGCCATGTTACCGGTGGTCCAGGTATCGACCTTCAGTTGCGGTCCCGACAGCATCATCGCACATTACGTTGCCGAGATCATGAAACAGAGGCCGTTCCTGCTGATTCAGTCCGATGCCGTTCTCAAGGAACTGGCGCATCTTGAGAACCGCGTAAACACTTATGTCATGCAACTCGAACAGGGCCTGCATGACAAGCTGGGACTGGATAGCAAGAAACCGTTCGAAATCAGAACCCTCGACGAGTTGATATCACATGAATCGGTAAACCGGGATACCGATGTACTCTGCCTGCCAACTATGGGTGACAATCGTGCCCTGACCGCGGTGTTTCGCGGGGCTGGCTACACCTGCATCGAAAACTATTCCGATGAAACCTATGATTTGCAGGCGCTGGTAAAAACCGGGCGCAAGGCAGCGGGCCAGGCGGTTTGTACCCCGCTAGCAGCCCTTTATTCAGACCTGAGGAATGGTGTCGATGAATTCGCGCAACGCAAGCAGGCTGGCGATCCCGAGTTCGTTGACAAACGACGCCTGGTGTTAATCGATACCCAGGGTTCCGGGCCCTGCCGCCAGGGGCAGTTTCCCGGTTTGCACCGGCTCTTCTTCAACAATTCGGTGCCTGACAATAAACAGGAGCGCAGCTGCAACAGCATGCCCGGCGGCACGCTGTTTGAGTTCATGCTGCTGGAAGAGACTGAAGGTTACCAGGGCGGTTTCCCGGACTGGATGATGCTACGTATATACCAGGGACTCATTCTGAAAGGTGTTCTGCAAGGAATCCTGTTCAGTGCCGGTGCAGCCTGCCACGATCACGTGGAGTACCAACGCTTCATCAATGACTTTAGAGCGCTAGAGAAGGAAATCTATCAGTTACTCAAGAGCTTTACCGGTCCGGGTCGTTTCGGCCAGTGGCTGTTAACCTCGTTGGGCAAGAACAGTATCCCGGGCATGCCAGTCATGTATTTCGCCTACCGCGCGCACGGCCGGGAGTTCATCAAACCACTGAAGCGGTTTGTCGCAAAGTGGAAAATTCCAAAATCCCATTCGCGGAAAAGGCTGAATATTTTGATTACCGGTGAAGGCTATATGCGTCTCGCCCAGGCCGAGGAAATTTTCTTTATCCTGTTGGGAGAGATGGGGTTTCGACGCTTCGATTTGCATGTGTCGCCGGCGATGTCATACCTGGAAGTGATTCTCGAAGAGGCTGAGGAAGTCAGTCGTACCGAACTGGAGATCACCTCGGCAAGGCAATCACGGGTTGGAAAAAATACCGCCGACACCAGCAGGCTTCGCAGCGCAAAGCATAAAATTCGCATGATCAAACTGCTGCGTGGCATATGGCGTAATCTTCTCGCCCGACCGCTTTACCGGGCAAGCGGGCTTGAAATGCCTGCGCCGATCAACCGGATGATCGAGGCTTCGCGTGAGTTGTTGCCCACATACCGTCCCATCGGTGAGCTTGCACCTTACATCGGCGAGGCACTGGTCGAACTTCGACATGGCGCCGATGTCGTCCTGAACGTGGCACCGAACGGTTGTTTGGTTTCCACCATGGGTGAGGTGCTGACCCCAAGCATTATGCATGCGCAGGGCGTTGGGTCGGGCCGTATCCAGACGCTGCTGTCGGCTGAGGGGGACATTGACCGGGAAGCCCTGACCCTGGCGGTTCTAAAGGCGACTGGCCCGCAGCGTTACTATCAGCTTCATGAAAAGTAAAGGAATTATAAAAAACCTTTCCACATAGCTAATTTTATGCGTCCGCTTTGGGGAATAACTCTTGCTTCAGATCGTAAACAGGGGTCAGAACACAATTGTTTCTGTTATTGGAAAAAACTGAAGACCTGGCCCGGGTTCGGATTACGACGTTACTTACCGGTGTAGTCGAGTCCGGCGACATCGATCGCCGGACCGGACGGCCTTGTTGGCTAGCTAAGTTCGCCGCGCGCCGGGTAGTCTTTTTCCAGCGCAAACTTGAGCGCGCCGATGATTTCACGAAAATGCGGGCGCGCGAACGGCATCGTGCTGATCTGGGCCCAGTAAAGCGTGTTATCAGGTCGCACAATAAACAGGCCGGGTTCGCTGAATTCGGCGGGCTCCTCGATGCCAATCGACGTCAACCCACGGCCAGCGGAGCGATGTAGACCCCAGTCGCGCGCCTGCTCGGTGCTAACACCATAGCCGATCTGAAGGTTACTTAACTCCCAGTCCTGGCGCGCCTGCTCGGCCCGCTCCCTGTCATCAGCGCTCAGTACCAGTACCGAAACCCCGATCTCGGCAAAATCGCCGGCCAGCTTATCGAGCTCACCAACGTACTTGCTGCATATCGGACAGTGCAGGCCGCGGTAAAACACGATCATGGTGAAATTTTCGGGGTCGTGGTCGGCCAGTGACCAGGCACCATCGAGCGTCTCGACTTCAAGAGCGGGTACTGGCTGACGGGGTTTCAATACATTCATTAGGGACTCCTGTTACTTTGATGCGTGTCAATATGCTTAGAGCGCTACAGTGTTAGCTTTTTCGTATTAAAACACAATGGAATACCGACATGGGTGATGCAAAAACTGCAGCTTTGATCGAACTGGATACCGGTAGTTCAATCTGGGAGAGCTTTTTTACGGTCTTTCCGCTCGTCGTCATCGGCACTCGTGAAGCCGATGGTAGCGACGATCTCGCCCCCAAACACATGGCGATGCCCATGAGCTGGAAGAATCACTTCGGTTTCGTCTGCACTCCACGCCACAACACCTACCAGAACATTCAGCGTGATCGACAGTTCAGCGTTACCTATATGCGGCCGTCGCAAACGGTGCTGGCGAGTCTCGCGGCCACCCCACGCTGCGAGGACGGCAGCAAACCAATCACCCAGGCGCTACCGACTTTTGCGGCTGAAACGATAAATGCCGCGTTTGTGCAAGACGGTTACCTGTTCCTCGAGTGCGAACTGCAGCAGATCGTCGATGAACTCGGCGAGAACTCGCTCATCATCGGTCGAATCATTAGCGCCCGGGTGGCCGAGGATGCATTGCGCTCTTCGGACCAGGATGATGAAGATCTGGTCTATTCCGCACCCCTGCTCGCCTACCTTTACCCCGGTCGTTTTGCTGAAATCGCCAGCAGCAACAAGTTACCGTTTCCGGCTGGATTCAAAAGGTAATCCAGATGAGCGACAACCACGCAGTTCTGAATTATCTACAAGCGCAGCAGGAACCCATGACCGGGCTGCTGCAAGACCTGGTACTGATGGAAACCCCTTCGACCGACCGCGACAGCCAGGCGCAGATTCGCCAGCGTCTAAAAAACGAATTCGAAGAGATCGATTACCGCGTCAACCTGCTCCCCGGACGCAGCAGTGGTGGTCACGTGTATGCATCACCGAGAAACCGGGGTAATAAACAACCCGCGCAGTTGATGATCGGTCATTGCGACACGGTCTGGCCGATCGGTACCCTGCAATCCATGCCACTGGTGTTCGAGGCGGACACTCTGCGGGGGCCGGGCGTCTACGATATGAAAGCCGGTCTCGTCGAAATGGTTTACGCACTGCGAGCAATCGAACACCTGGGCCTGAAGCCAGCCGTTGCACCACTGTGTTTTATCAACTCGGACGAGGAAATCGGCAGCCGTGAATCGACCCGCTACGTACGCGCACTGGCCCAGCGAGTCGATCGCTGTATGGTACTCGAACCATCGCTTGGCCACAGTGGAAAAATAAAAACCGCACGCAAGGGAGTAGGACGTTTTACCGTCACCGTGCAGGGCAAGGCCGCTCACGCGGGTCTCGATCCGGGCGCCGGAGCAAGCGCCATTCTGGAGCTGTCTCACGTCATTCAAAAACTGTTCGAATTGAATGATCCCGAACAGGGAACCTCGGTTAATGTCGGTGTCATCGATGGTGGAATTCGGCCCAACATGGTGGCACCCGAAAGTCGCGCTGTCATCGATGTGCGTGTGCAGACCCAGGCCGATGCTGAACGCGTGGAACATGCGATCCATAGCCTGGAAACCGCCACCCCGGGGGTTTCATTGATGATCGAGGGCGCCATCGGCCGCCCGCCGATGGAACGCACCGATGAGAATCAACGCCTGTGGCGCGTTACGCAGGAACTCGCCGCAGGCCTCGATATGGAACTTGAGCAAGGTACCGCAGGCGGTGGCTCCGATGGCAATACCACCAGCCTCTATACCGCAACCATCGATGGCATGGGCGCAGTCGGCGATGGCGCCCACGCCAGCCACGAATACATTTACGTGGATCTACTGCCAGTACGCTGCGCACTGTTGACCCTGTTACTGCTGGCGCCGCCACTAAACCCCTGACATGAGAACCGGAGCTGACCGATGATTCGTCCCTTCCTTGCATCCGTAACCCGAATTTCCGACTTGTCACCAACCAACATCACGTCGTCTAAGCTGGCGCGCGAACACTGGGATACCGGGGATTACGTGGTCGGCAAGGTGCTCGACACTCGTGGTCACCTGAGTGCAATCGAACTGCGTGGCGGGCGTATGATAGAAGTCATGGAGGGTGATCTCGTGGTAGGCGCATTCGGCACCCGGGTAGCAACCCTCGAAGCGGTAGGTGACTGGCGATCGATCGACGACTCGGGCGAATTCAATGCGCTGACTGCCGCCGGCTTGTTCGGTAAAACCACGTCGCTATCACCTTTCCTGTCCTCACCCATGCATCTGCAATACCAGGGGCATGTGATGCGCAACGAAGCAAAGGTAACGATGCACGGTAGTTTGCCGGAAATCGAAATTACCGACTTCAACATACCGGTGATCCTGATCGTCGGCACGTCGATGTCATCCGGTAAAACCATGTCCGGGCGCGTGATCGTGCACCTACTATCGCAAATGGGACTCAACGTAGTCGGGGCCAAGCTGACCGGTGCCGCGCGCTATCGTGATATGTTGAGTTTTAAAGACGCCGGCGCCAGCGCAATTTACGATTTTGTCGATGCCGGGCTACCGTCTTCGGCGGTCGATGAAGCCACCTATCGCGAGGCACTGCCATATCTTCTGTCCCTGATCGCCCGGGATAAACCCGACGTAGTCGTTGCCGAGGCCGGCGCCTCACCGCTCGAGCCTTATAACGGCGCGATCGCCAAGGAAATGATCAGGGATCACGTTAAATTTAAGCTGCTCTGCGCACAGGACCCGTATGCGGTGGTGGGGGTGCAGACGGCATTCCAGCGTAACCCCGACCTGGTGGCTGGCGGCGCGGCCAACACCGATGCCGCGATTGCGCTGGTAAAAAAACTATCCGGGCTGCCCGCGCTCAACCTGATGGACCCGAGGAGCCACGAGCAACTGGGGACAAAACTGCGCAATGCCCTCGATTTGTAGGACGAAGCGGGCAGGACCAGGGGGTAAAAATTACGCTGTCGGTTCATTGCGAGATTCAATACACTAACGGGCCGAATAAAAAAAGCTAATCGAGACGCCGTTTGAGTACCCCAACCCGTATCGCCGTGATCGGCGCCGGCATTGTCGGATGCAGCTGCGCATTGTGGCTGCAAAAGAAAGGCTTTGCGGTCACCCTGATCGATCCCGACGATCCGGGCGCCGGCACCTCTTCAGGGAATGCCTGCACCATCGCCGAATACGGTTGCGTACCGGTTAACAGCCCGGATTTATTCCGCCGTCTGCCATCATTACTGTTTTCCAAAGACAGCCCGTTGAGCATGGATCTCGGCTACGTATTGTCGCATCCCGCGTGGATGATCGAATTCCTGCTGAATTGTCGCGCGCAAAAGGTAGCGCGAATTATCCGACAACTTGGCAAACTGCTAAGCAAGGTTTATGACGGTCTCGATCCGCTGCTCGACATGGCGGATGCGCGCGACCTGTTAACACAAAACGGATTCATGCATGTTTATCGTGATCAGCTGGAGTTCGACGCGGCGAAACGGGCAAACCAGGCACGGCGCGAACAGGGTACAAATTTTGTCGAGCTCGACCAGGGCGATATTCAGGACCTCGAACCCAATCTGAAAATTCCGTTTGAACGCGGCCTGCTGTTCGATAGCATCAGTCATGTGCTGGACCCGACGGCTCTATGCCAGCGTTACGTGGAATGTTTCAAGCGTAACCAGGGGCAACTGCTGCGGCAGCGGGCGCTCGAAGTCATCCACGGCACCGGGTCGGTTCAGATCCGGCTGGATAACGGCGCAAGCATCGACGCCGAACGTGTCGTAATCGCTGCCGGCGCATTCTCGAAATTCATCGATGGTATCCCGACACGACTGCTGAAACTCGATACCGAGCGCGGTTACCACCTGCAGTTCAGCAACATGCAGCATTTGCTGAGCCGACCGGTCAGCTGGCAGCAGGCCGGTTTTTACGCCACGCCGATGAACCAGGGCATGCGCTTCGCCGGCACCGTCGAGATCGCGGGCTATAAAAAAGAAAAAAACCCACGTATTCTCAACTACCTGAACCGTAAGGCCCACGAGATGCTGGATCTACCCGCACAACCCGACCAGGAATGGCTCGGTTTTCGACCTACCTGCCCCGATGCGTTGCCGGTAATCGGTTTCAGCACGACGTCGGAGTACATCCTGTACGCCTTTGGTCACCATCATCTCGGCCTGACCCTGTCCGGAATCACCGGCAAGCTCATCGCCGAACTGGCAAACGGGGAAGAACCAAGCCACAATATAGCCCCGTTTAGTCCACGAAGATTTTTATAACAATGAGATTTGACGATAAAAAAGTAGTCATTACAGGAGGGTGCGGCGGCATCGGTCAGGCACTGGTCGAGTTGTTCGCCAGCGAAGGTGGCAGGGTACTGTTTTCCGATCGTAGCGAAGAAGATTGCAGCGATCTCAGCGAAACCCTGCAGCGCAAGGATATGGAAACTATTTACCTGGCCGGCGATTTGCGCCAGAAATCCTATTGTGAAGGACTCATAGCGCACGCAGTCGCGGAACTCGGCGGCGTCGATATCCTGATCAACAACGCCGGGATCATCCCGCGGGGTAATATTCTCGAAACCACCGACGACATGTGGTTTAGCGCGCTGGATGTAAACCTGAACGCGGCCTTTTTCCTGTGCCGGGCGGCGATCCCGCATATGCAGCGGGCCGGTGGCGGCGCGATCGTCAATACTTCGTCGACTTGGGGTATATACCCCGGACCGGGTCACGTCGCCTATTGCACCAGCAAGGCCGCGATAGCGGCCCTCACCCGTAACCTGGGTCGGGATCATGCCCCCGACGGTATCCGCGTCAACGCGGTGTGCCCTAACGAGGTGAATACCCCGATGTTGCGCAGCGGCTTTAGACGTCGCGGTATCGATCCCGTTACCGCGGTCGAAGAACTCGGCAAAACCGTGCCGCTGGGCCATGTTGCCGAACCCGATGAAATCGCCGATGTCATCGCCTTCCTCGCCTCGCATGACGCCCGTTACGTCTGTGGTGAAACCGTCGAAGTCACCGGCGCCAAACCCGTTTATGCCTGATTAATGAATAGCCTTGCGGGCAAGGTAGCGGTTATTACCGGCGGTGGCCAGGGTATCGGTCTCGGTATCAGCCAGGCGATGCTTGCTGCCGGCGCGACCATCCTGGTGGCGCAACGCAGTCCATTGCCATCTGAATTATCCTCACAAGACCGGGTGCACTGGATCGAGGCAGACCTGTCCAGGCCGGACAGCTATGACGCCATTGCCGATACCGTAGAGCAGGAATTCGGCAAGATCGATGTCTTGATCAATAACGCCGGCTTCATGTTCGAAAAGACCCTCGACCAGATGCAACTCGAAGAATGGAATCTTATGCTCGCGGTTAACCTGACCGCACCGGTGTTTTTGAGCAAGCATCTGCTGCCGCTGCTGCGCGCGGCCGGGTGCGGCAGTATTATCAATATCGGTTCGATCGAAGGCCTGGCTGCCAACCCTGAACACAGCGCCTATTGCGCGTCCAAGGGCGGCGTGCACGCGCTCACCAGGGCCATGGCGGTAGATCTCGGCGAGGACGATATCCGCGTCAATGCCATCGCTCCAGGCTGGATTCGTTCAGCTTTGAGCGACGACTATATCAATGTACAGCAAAACCCCGGGGCGGCCTGGGAAGGCCTCTACAAGATGCACCCCGTCGGGCGCATCGGCGAGCCTGAAGATGTAGGCAAGCTCGCGGTGTACCTGGCCAGCGATGATTCGACCTTCCTTACCGGCCAGGTTATCGTCATCGATGGTGGCCGCACGAGCAAGTTACCCCTACCATTTTAACCAATACATAGAACCTGACTGGAAATTCTCATGAGCACCACTGGAGTCGAAAAATTAATGCAGGGTTACCGTCGCTACCGCGACGGATCCTATGAAAAAAGTCGGCCCCTGATCGAGGACCTGGTCGCGCGTGGTCAACGCCCGGAAGTAGCAGTAGTTGCCTGTTCCGATTCACGCGTCGATCCGGCGATCCTGTTCCAGTCGGACCCCGGCGATCTGTTTGTGGTGCGAAATGTCGCCAACCTGGTACCGCCGATGGAGGAGGAGGGCAAGTATCACGGCACCAGTGCAGCGCTGGAATTTGCCATCCTGGGACTCGGAGTACAACACCTGGTAGTGCTCGGCCATGCACACTGCGGCGGAATCAAGTTAATGATGGACCCGGAACCCTACGACAGTTCTTTCAAGTTCGTTCCATCATGGGTGTCGATGCTCGCTGCCGCGCACCGACGCGTGCTCGCAACCATGTCAAAGGCAGGGGAAGAAGCCTGCACCCGGGCCTGCGAGCAGAACGCGGTGCTGGTCTCACTTGAAAACCTGACCACCTTCCCCTGGGTTCGCGAACGGGTCGAGTCGGGTACGTTACAGCTGCATGGCTGGTACGTCGACATCGCCGGCCCCGAACTCAGTGCCTACGACTGGGAAGCGGGCAAGTTCACTACCTGCGGTTAATCCGCGACAGCGCGCCATTTACGGCAGTATCGAAACGCGATTTGCACGAGCGTCGCAAGTGCTGTTAAATGTAGCCCGAACAAAAAATCCCCATGCTCATAAAAAAAGGGGTATACCAAGAAAAAATCTGAATCCTGTGGAGGAATCGACAATGCAATCAATCAAAGCAACAATCGTCAGCGCCGCCTCGGCTGCGCTTATTTTAGCTAGTAGCGCCAGTCTCGCGGCTGGTATGACCTGCACCAACGACACCTGGAACAAGGTGATGAAGCGCGGCAAGATGGTGGTCGGCGTCAAGGCTGACTACAAACCCTGGGGTTATCGTGACACCAGCGGTGCCATAGTCGGCATGGAAGCGGATATGGCAAAAATGGCGGCCGACGCCATGGGCGTCGAGGTCGAGCTGGTCGCGGTACAATCATCCAACCGCATGCAATTTCTGGAAAACGGCAAAATCGACCTGATGATTGCGACCATGTCGGATCGTGTCGATCGTCGCAAACTGGTCGGCATCACCCAGCCTAACTACTACACTTCGGGCACCAATGTCATGTCGCCCAGGGGTGTCGGCATCAAGAAGTGGGAAGATCTGCGCGGCAAGCCGGTCTGCGGCAAGCAAGGTGCTTTTTACAACAAGGTAGTCTCCGACCGCTACGGCGCCAAGATCGTTGCCTTTACCGGTAACGCCGAAGCCAAGCAGGCATTGCGTGATAAGAAATGTATCGCCTGGGTATACGATGATTCTTCAATCATGTCGGACCTGTCTTCCGGTAACTACGACACTTATGAAATGCCACTCATGAGCGAAGACGACAATCCCTGGGGTCTCGCTGTACCACTGGCCGAAAAAGACTGTATTTTCGGCAACTTCATGTCCGGGCTCACCTACAACATGCACCAGTCGGGCAAGTTGATCGAGCTGGAAAAGAAGTGGGGCATCCAGCCAACGCAATACCTGAAGGACCAGAACAAGCGTTTCGCCGACTGGATTCAGTAATCCAGTTTTACAAAGTTGGTAACCAGCCGTTCGGGGCAAGCCCCGAACGGCTTTATCGACCGGCTGTCAAATGAACGCTTTTCAGCAATATTTCTACGATCTGGCGCAGACCCATCCGAAATGGAATTTCATATACCTCTATGATCCGACGCAGACCGATCGCGTAATCGAAGGTCTGTGGATGACGATTCAGCTGTCGGTCGTCTGCGTCATTCTCAGTGTCATCATCGGCATCATCGGCGCCTGGGTTCAGGGCGCACATTCGAAGTACCTGCGCCTCGCGATGCAGGGCTACATTCAGTTTTTCCGCAACACCCCGCCGCTGGTACAGCTGATGTTTTTCTATTTCGCACTGGGTCAGTTTACACCGACCTACTCCCCCGATGGCTGGCTCGAAGTACCCATCATCTCCAATGTCGGCTGGGCCATTATTTCACTGTCGTTTTTCGCCGGCGCATTCAACGTTGAAATTTTCCGTGCCGGTATCGAGGCAGTACCCGATTCCACCCAGGAAGCGGCCGAAGCACTCGGCATGAACCGCTTGCAGATTTATATTTATATCGTACTGCCACTGGCGTTTCGGGTCAGCCTGCCCGCGCTGAACAATAACCTGGTTAACCTGGTGAAAACGACCACCCAGGCCCTGGCCATCGCGGTACCCGAACTGCTCTATCAAATGATCAGCATCTACAACGATTACTCGACCGCGCAAAACGCTTGCATGGTGTTTCTGTTTTTTGCCTACTTCATACTGGTCGGCATCCTGGTGCTGGGCATGCACCGCTGGGAACGCAAGTTGCGCATCCCCGGATACGGCGCATGAAAACGGCTCGCAAAGCTTTTCGCAGATACCACGGCGACACCGATCTTGCGGTGTTGAAGCCATTCAAATTCAGCCCTGCCGGCAGTGTCCAGGATTTGTTATTCAGCCGTTGGCTATCCGGTTTCTCGCCGCGTAGCCTTCTGGTAGTCGGTCTGCTCTTCTGCCTGTGGCCGGGCTTTGCAATGGCGCAAGGTAACTACAGCTTCACGCAGGCGCTCGATGCACTGTGGCGCTGGTTACCGTTTATCGTGACCAAGGGGTTCGCACTCAACCTGCTGGTCAGTTTTTTTACCATGCTGGTCGGCACCATTGCGGGCGTCCTGCTCGGCCTCGGGCAGATTTCACCGTTGCGACCGCTGGCACGGACAAGCTGGTTTATTACCCAGCTGTTTCGCAATTCACCCTGGCTGGTGTTGCTGTTCATCGTCATGCTGGCATTGCCGTTTGAAATTCAGATTGGCGATACTATTTACCCGATCCCTGACTGGCTGAAAGCGGTGTTCGGACTGTCGCTACCGATCATGGCCAACATTTCCGAAATCGTGCGCGGCGCGATAATATCGGTACCGACCGGCCAATGGGAGGCCTCCGAGTCGCTGGCCTATTCACGCAATCAAACCCTGTGGCTGGTTATCCTGCCACAATGCTTCAAGCGCATGATCCCGCCATGGATGAACTGGTACGCCATCCTGACCATGGCCACGCCATTGATTTCGCTTCTCGGGGTCGAGGATATCGTCACCCTGTCGCGCCAGGCGATGGAAGCCGAAGACAACCATCCGGAACTGCTGGTGCCATTCTTTGGCTTTACACTAATTATATTTTTCGCCTACTGCTATCCGATCGCACGTTACACGATAAAACTGGAGAAACGCTTTGTGGTTAATCAGTAAACATTGCTGGAGCATCCAAGATGACCAATAACGACTGGACCCCGGATCAACCCCTGGTCTCGATCCGTGACGTGCATAAATCCTTTGGTGACCTCGAAGTACTCAAGGGCGTATCACTGGATATTATGAAAGGTGAAGTCATCTGCATCATCGGCCCTTCCGGTTCGGGCAAATCGACGCTGATTCGCTGCGTCAATGCACTCAATACAATTGACAGCGGGTCGATCAAGGTCGAAGGCCTCGAAGTACATGACCCCGGGCTCGACAAGCTCGAGCTGCGCAAAAGGGTCGGTATGGTGTTCCAGCAGTACAACCTGTTCCCGCACAAGACCGCGCTGGAAAATATCATGATGGCGCCGTTGAAAGTGTTAAAACAACCCCAGGCAGAAGTCGAGGAACGCGCACATAAACTGATCAAGCGCGTCAACCTGGGCGGCAAGGAAAGCAGTTATCCGGGCGAACTATCCGGCGGTCAGCAACAGCGGGTTGCGATTGCAAGATCGCTGGCGATGAACCCTGATGTCATGCTATTCGATGAAGTAACCGCGGCACTGGATCCTGAAACCGTGAACGAAGTGTTACTGGCGATCAAGGACCTGGCACAGGACGGCATGACCTGCATCCTGGTGACGCACGAAATGGGATTCGCGCGTGAAGTCGCCGATCATATTTATTTCACCGATCGCGGTGTTATTGTCGAACACGGTCCGCCGGCAACCTTTTTCACCAAAGCCAAAAATCCGCGCACGCAGGAATTCCTGAGCCAGATACTCTAACACTCAAGCAGAAAAAAGCGCGGTGACCTCCAACCAGAACTTACCGGGCCACGCATCGGTCGTCGTTATCGGTGGTGGCGTCATGGGCTGCTCCACTCTCTATCATCTCGCCAAAGCAGGCGTCGGCGATGCAATCCTGCTGGAACGTAATGAATTGACCTCCGGTACCACCTGGCACTCGGCCGCGCAGGTGCGCGCGCTACGCTCGAGCAGGAACCTGACCGACCTGATTCGTTACTCGATTTCGCTTTACAGTTCACTCGAACAGGAAACCGGCCAGGCCACCGGCTGGATTAACAAGGGTTCGTTATCCATTGCGACCAGTCCTGACCGGCTGACTTTTATTAAACGCCAGGAAGCACTGGCACAGCTATATGGCGTCTCTGCGAGTTCCATTTCTGTCGATGAGGCAAGTAAACGCTGGCCGATGATGAACACCGAGGATGTTATCGGCGCGGTCTGGTCGCCGGACGATGGTCGGGTCGGGCCATCTGATCTTTGCGCAGCGCTGGTCAAGGGAGCGCGATCGAACGGAGCGAAAATTTTTGAGCACTGCGGCGTCACCGGCATTAAAACCCGGGGCGATAAAATCATCGGTGTGGAAACCAGCACGGGAGAAATTACCTGCGACGCAATAGCTATTTGCACCGGCCTGTGGAGTCGCGAAAACGCCGCCATGGCCGGCGTCGAGGTGCCGCTCTGGCCCTGTGAACACTTTTACCTGCTAACTAATCCAATCGACGGCATCTCGGGAAATTTGCCCACGCTGTCCGATCACGACAGTCACTTGTACATCCGTGATGATTCCGGCGGTTTGCTGGTCGGCTGTTTCGAACCCGTGGGCAAGGCGATCGATCCCGCTCAGATCGGCAAGGACTTCGCCTTTCAGTTGTTACCCGAGGACTGGGACCACTTCGAACCGATGCTGGAAAATGCCCTGCATCGCCTGCCCTGCCTGGCCGACGCCGATATCCGCATGCTGCTTAACGGCCCCGAGAGCTTCACTCCTGACGGGTCTTTCCTGCTCGGTGAAAGTGCCGAAACGCGGGGCTTGTTCCTCGGTTGCGGTATGAACTCGGTCGGCGTCGCGACAGGTGGTGGCGCGGGTATGGCATTGGCGCACTGCATTATTCACGGTCATACCCCGACCGACTTGCATGAAGCGGACCCGAAACGTTATCCCTCATGTTTCAATTCGGTCGCCGCCCTCACGGCGCGCGCACCCGAAATTCTCGGCACTCACTATGCGATTCACTACCCCGGTGTTCAATTGCAAACTGCGCGTAATTTGAAACTGACACCACTCCATTCGCACTGGCAGGCAAGCAACGCTCACTTCGGCCAGTTTTCCGGTTGGGAGCGGGCACTCTATTTCGATAAGCAGCAGGAACCGGTACTTTCCTTTGACAAACCCGACTGGTTTGACCAGGTTGGCAAAGAGGTCGGTTATGCACAGCAGCAGGCGGCCATTTTCGATCAGTCCAGCTTCGGTAAGATAAAAGTTCACGGGCCCGATGCCGAGACATTTTTAAACCGGGTCTGCGCTAACGACATGACTCGATCTCCGGGACGCGCTATTTATACGGCGATGTTAAATTCGCACGGTGGTTACGAGAGCGATTTAACCGCGCTCAGACTGGGTACGCAAGAGTATCGCCTCTACGTCGGCACCAGCGCGATCAAACGGGACCTGGCCTGGTTGAAGCGCCAGCAGTTGCCCGCAGAACGGGTCGAACTCGTCGATGTAACGGACGCTTACGCAGTGCTTGGATTGATGGGTCCCGAGACAATAGCCATCGCCGAGCAACTGGCTGCGGCGGAACTCAACCAGCTGGGATACTTTGAATTCTGCCGCAGCACGCTTGCCGGCGTTGCAGTCGAAGCCGTGCGCCTCTCCTATGTCGGCGAAGCCGGCTGGGAGATAAGCTGCCAGACGTCACAGGCAGAAAAACTGTTTGCTGCACTGGTCGCCGCGGGAGCAAAACCCGCCGGGATTTTCGCGCAGACCTCGATGCGTATCGAAAAGCGATTCCTGGCTTATGGTCACGACCTCGACACCGATATCGACCCGTTTCAGGCGGGACTCGAGTTCGCGCTCGACTGGAACAGCGACTTTATCGGCAAGGCCGCGCTGCTCGAGCGACGCGACCAGGCGCCGACCAGTAAACTGGTCAGCATCGTATTCGATGCAATCGACGCTCAGCCACTCGGTAACGAACCGGTTTACCACGCCGGCAGGATTATCGGCAAAACCACCTCGGCCGCCTTCGGTTACCGGCTGGGTAAGCCGGTCGCGATTGCTCTGCTCGAATGCGCAAGTGAGAAAAATTTAGGCGGAATCAAAGTTGACGTTGATATTGCACGAAGTCAGAATGCCGGAACAATTATAACGGGTGCCGCTTACGATCCTCGCGGATCGAGTATGCGCACTGCAACCAGGTGATTAATGAGTAACGTTTTTCCACGCAATTGCAAGACCCAGGTGCCGCTCGCGGTACAGGGCGACGGTGTCTACATAATCGACCGCACTGGCAAGCGTTACCTGGACGCATCTGGTGGCGCCGCGGTTTCCTGTCTCGGGCATAGCGACGCCGAGGTTATCGAGGCAATCAAATCACAGGTCGAGCGACTCGAATTTGCGCATACCGGATTTTTCAGCAGCGTGCCGGCGGAGGCCCTCGCCGAGCTGCTTATCAAGGAAGCGCCGGGCGATCTAGACCGGGTTTACTTCGTATCGGGCGGATCGGAAGCCGTCGAAGCGGCGATCAAACTAGCCCGTCAGTATTGCATCGAAATCGGCCAACCACAACGGCATCGTGTCATTGCACGCCGCCAGTCTTATCACGGCAACACCCTGGGTGCCCTCGCCGCCGGTGGCAACCTGTGGCGCCGCGAACCCTTTTCACCGCTGATGATTGAAACCACGCATATCTCCCCCTGCTACGCCTACCGCGACCAGCAGCAGGACGAGACCGAGTTTGAGTATGGCCAGCGTGTGGCCAATGAGCTCGAAGCTGAAATTCAACGCCTTGGTGAAGATCAGGTCATGGCATTTATTGCCGAACCGGTGGTCGGTGCCACGCTCGGTGCGGTACCCGCGGTGGAGGGATACTTCAAACGTATTCGTGAAATCTGCAATCAGTATGGCGTGCTACTGATTCTCGACGAGGTCATGTGCGGCATGGGTCGTACCGGCTCCCTTTATGCCTGCGACCAGGAAGGCATCGCGCCCGATATCATGACCATCGCCAAGGGACTCGGCGCGGGCTATCAGCCGATCGGTGCGATGTTGTGTAGCGCCCAGATTTATCAGGCGATCGAGCAGGGTTCGGGCTTCTTTCAGCACGGCCACACCTATATCGGGCATCCGGTCGCCTGCGCCGCGGCGCACGCAGTGGTAAAAAAGATTATGGACCGGCGCATGCTCGATAGGGTGCTGACGCAGGGGGTACGTCTGCGCAAGGCGTTGCTGGACAAGTTCGGTGATCACGCGAATATCGGTGACATCCGCGGTCGCGGCCTGTTTCTTGGACTCGAACTGGTGCGTGACCGGGATACCAGGGCAGCATTTCCGCCACAGCTCGGCTTGCACAAAAAATTCAAACAGACTGCCTTTGAAAACGGGCTCGTTTGCTATCCGGCGGGGGGCACCATCGATGGTCAGCAAGGTGATCACATACTGCTTGCGCCGCCGTTCATCATCGACACCGGGCATATCGACGAGATCGTGAAAAAACTCGACAAGGCACTCAAAGCCACCTTGCGCACCCTCTGATGCGCGACATCATAATCATGGTGGCACCGAACGGTGCGCGTAAAACCAGGCGTGATCACGCTGCCCTGCCCGTTTCCATCGCAGACACGGTCGCGGAAGCGGCCCAGTGCCATGCGGCCGGTGCCAGCGCGATGCATGCGCATGTGCGTGGTGAAAATGACGAGCACGTGCTGGATGCAGGACTTTACCGTGAACTGCTCGCGGAATTGGCGCGCCAGGTCCCCGCGATGCTGATACAGATCACCTCCGAGGCGGTAGGTATCTACACGCCCGCGGAACAGGTTGCCTGCATCCAGGCCGTGGTCCCGCAGATGGTAAGCATGTGCCTGCGTGAAATCAGTTCAAACTTCGAGCAACCCGAATACGCACGCCGGTTTTTCGAATGGTGCGACGAAAACACGGTCCATGTTCAGCATATCGTTTTTTCGGCGGAGGAATTTCAGCATTTCCTCGACTATCGCGAACAGGGAGTCATTCCCGCCGCCCACCGCTGCGTTCTATTCGTGCTCGGACGATACAACGTCAACTTTCAATCTGCACCCGCCGACCTGGATCCATTTCTGCAATATGACCTCGCCGGGCTCGACTGGTTTACCTGCGCCTTTGGCAGCCAGGAGCAGCAATGCGTGATGGCCGCGATCAATGCCGGTGGCCACGCACGCATCGGCTTTGAAAACAATCTTTACCTGCCCAACGGGGAGATCGCAGCCAGCACCGCGGCGCTGGTATCGAGCCTGGTTGACAGCATGTCGGCAAACAGTTTTCTCCCCGCAAGCGCGAACGCCGCGCGTCAGTTGCTCGGGGTACGCAAAGCGTAAACCAGTAACCCGGTCGCGAGCACACAGAACGTTGCCATTAGCATCGAGATCATCGCGAAAGATATCTGCCACTGCAGCAACGTACCTACCAGCGCCGGTCCGAGCGCCGAGGCAAACACCATGATCGCATTGGTCATCGATTTGATCGCGCCCAGGTGCCTGGCACCATAGAGTTCCGCCCAGAGTGCGCTCAAACCCGTGAAGTAAAGC
The DNA here is from genome assembly GCA_049666745.1 of Gammaproteobacteria bacterium. Classification (GTDB taxonomy): domain Bacteria; phylum Pseudomonadota; class Gammaproteobacteria. Next base: position 5,280 of record JBATHL010000113.1, on the reverse strand, counting down.
CCGGAACTCACGCCCATCAGCAGCATGTAAGGCCAGACCATAAATACGTGATCGGACAGGTTAAGCACCACCAGCGAGAGCGCCAGTGGCAACAGGAACAACGGCACGACACGCCTGGCGCTGAAACGATCGATCAGTAGTCCCGAGTAAATCGTGGTCGCGACTGACACTACCGAGTAGAGCCAGTAATTGCCGGTCAGCCACAGACTGCTCCAGTTTTTCGCACTGGCGATTTCTGCGGGAAAGAAAAACAACGCTGTACCGATCATCGACGGCGCAATCATCGCCGGTAACATGAGATAGAAGCGCGCTTCGGACAGCATCTGCCGTCGCGTATAATCCACCTGCCCATTTTCTTCGCTGGCGCGTTTATTCAGCGCATCGCTGTGCGCAGCATGACGCTGGCTATGCCCTTTAAGCAACCACAATGCCGGCAGAATAGAGCACAGCACTACGCCGGCGACGATAGAGAAGGTATCGCGCCAGCCCATGACCTGGCTGGCGTAAAGGCCGGCCACCGGCAGCATGGATTCACCAAAGGCAAAACCGATGGCGGCGAGCGCAATCGCCTTACCGCGATCGGCCTTGTGATAACGCGCCATCGACGTAATCCCGGCGTGGCTACTGAGCCCCTGGCCGAACTGGCGCAACATGAATATCGCCAGCATCAGCAGTAGCGGCGAAGTAACCGATCCCATCACCAGGCAGGCAGCGCTCAAACCGGCCAGGGTGAAGGCGGTGAAAACGCGCAGATCAAACCGGTCGATCAACGCACCCGTCCAGTTGATCACCAGCGCCGAGGCAAGCGTACCGACCATGTAGATTCGCCCCCAGCTACCGGCATCGAGCCCGAAATCGGCCTGAATGCCCGAACCAAATACGCCGATAAAATAGGTTTGCCCGGCGCTGGACATGAACGCGAGGAAAAAACCGAATCCCAGAAAGCGTGGATTCGACCGTGCGAAGCGCCAGTAGCTAATCAGCATTTCAGCATTGCGAATGGAAAGTCATGCGGGACGCGCATCCAGGTTTAATCGAAGGTTTCTGGCAAGACATGAATTCAGTGGCCGGATTAATTGATGCGAGGACTATACGCTACCAGACCCGGCTGAAGAATACTGTATCTAGCAGTACAAAAGTCGACCGCCCGATCTGCCCTTGCAACCATAAAAGCGCTGGTTTAAGGATTTTGAGCGTCTGTTTCCTAAATAGAAGATGCTCGTAAAAATGAGGTAGAAGTCAACTTTTGGCTGTCAGCTCAACCGGTCGACGCAACACATGCGTTAAATCGTTCTGCTGGTGTATCAAAACCAAATAGATTGGCAATGAAATGTCGGAACTGATAGATTTTACGCACCTGATAGGTTCATGGATTCAACCTTGTCTAATCAAATCATCCACATTGCAAATCTTCGCTTTGCCTGGCCTGGACAGTCGACTTCGTTACTGCACATTGCCAACCTTGATGTGGCGCGCGGCGAGCGATTGTTTGTGCGTGGTGCCAGCGGCAGCGGAAAATCAACGCTGCTTGGGCTGATTGCGGGCGTGATAGCCCCCCAATCCGGTGTGATTGAAGTGCTGGGTGAATCGCTCGAAACGGTAAGCGCCGCCGCACGTGACCGGTTTCGCGCGGATCATTTCGGCATCATTTTTCAGCAGTTCAACCTGATCCCATATCTCAGTGTCATCGAAAACGTGACCCTGCCGTGTCAATTCTCGGAAGCACGTCGGCGCAAGGCGATATCGCGCAGCGGCAACACCGACGACGAGGCGTTACGACTGCTCGAACATCTCGACATGGCAGAAAGCGCGCTAGTTCATAAACCAGTCACCGAACTCAGCGTCGGCCAGCAACAACGCGTCGCCGCGGCTCGCGCGTTAATCGGATCGCCGGAAATCCTGGTTGCCGACGAGCCGACATCGTCGATGGATACCGATCGCCGGGCGGCGTTCGTCGAGTTGCTATTCCGCGAGTGCGAAGAGGCAGGATCGACGTTGCTGTTTGTCAGCCATGACCAGACACTGCAGGAGCCATTCGATCGCGCGATCGAGTTCGAGCGTCTCAACCGGGAGGCGACAGGTGAACGGCTCAATTTGCAGGTAGTCAGCTAAGGTCACGAAATGAATATCGCAGCACTGGCAATCAAAAGCTATCGCAACCGCAAGCTCAGTGTCGGGCTTGCGATTGCGTCGATCACCCTGAGCGTCGCGTTGTTACTCGGCGTCGAAATCCTGCGCAACGAAGCCAAAAGCAGCTTTGCCAACACCGTGTCCGGCACCGACCTGATCGTCGGTGCACGCAGCGGCTCGGTCAACCTGTTGCTGTACTCGGTGTTTCGCATCAGCAACCCGACCAATAATATCGACTGGCACAGCTACGAGGAGATACGCGACCTGCCCGGGGTCAAGTGGAGCATTCCGTTGTCAATGGGCGATACGCACAGGGGTTTTCGCGTGATCGGCACCGATCATAACTACATCGAGCATTACCGATATGCCCGGGATCGGGAACTGTCGTTAAGCCAGGGCACCTGGTTCGAACACGAAGACGAAACCGTGCTTGGTGCCGAGGTGGCCGCCAGCCTCGGTTACCGACTCGGTGATAAAATCGTCGTCGCCCACGGTGCCGGCGACGAAAGTTTCATCAGGCACGACGATCAGCCCTTTCACGTGGTTGGCGTTCTAGCCGCTACCGGTACCCCGGTCGACCGCAGCGTGCATGTCAGTCTCGCAGGTTTCGACCACATGCACGAGGCCTGGCAGCAGGGTGGTGACGAGCATGATCATGACCCGTTAGCTGCCCTTACCACGGGCGCTAACCAGGTTGTCGAAGAAGTTCACGAAGAACACGGCCAGCATGAAGAGCACGAGGAACACGCCGAGCATGGTGATGAACACTCAATTAGCGCCTTCATGCTCGGGCTCGAATCACGCGCCGCGGCGATCGGCCTGCAGCGCCGTATCAACCAGTTCGAGGATGAGCCGCTGAGCGCGATCCTGCCGGGCGTCGCGCTGCTGGAGCTGTGGGAAATAGTTGGCCTGGTCGAAAACACGCTGCTCGCGATCTCGGTGTTCGTCGTCATCGTCGGTCTTTTTTCGATGCTGATCATCCTGATGTCGAGCATCAACGAACGTCGCCGCGAAATGGCGATTTTGCGCGCGATGGGTGCGCGGCCCGGACATGTATTTTCACTGATTCTGGGCGAGGCGATCTTTATCACGCTGACCGGAATCCTGCTGGGTATCATGCTGGTCTTCAGCATGATTGCATTCGGACAGGGCTGGATCGCGAGCGAATTCGGACTTTACATCGGATTGAAACTGTTCACCCTGAATCAGGTCTATATCATCTTATTGGTCGCGCTGTTTGGTTGCCTGATCGGACTGATTCCGGGCATCCGCATGTATCGCTACTCACTGATTGACGGCATGACCATTCGTGTATGAAATCTGCCAGGTAACATGGAAATGACAGAAAACAGATACCTGATCACCCTCGCTTTGCTGGCGGGCCTGTTGCTCAATCTCGGCACCGCTGCCGCCGAATCGCGGGAAATCACCTGGGATGACCTGGTGCCAGCCGAGGCGGAGTTCGACGATGCTTTTACCAGGCTGGACGAAGATACGCTTTATGAACTGACTCTGGTCGCGGGGGTTCGGGATCGACTCGAAGCCGGCAGCGAGGTCGACGAAAAGACCATCGCCAACTACCGCGAGCGCGTCGAGGACCTGAAAAATGAGGGTGTCGATGTCGACGGCCTGATGGCCATGCGCGAGCAGATCACCGAGGAGCGCATCGCCAAAACCTACCTTGCCAACGAGAACCTGAACGGCAAATCGGTACGCATTCCAGGCTACCTGCTGCCGCTTGAGTTCGATGGCGACAAGGTCACCGAGTTTTTCCTCGTGCCTTACGTCGGCGCCTGTATCCACACCCCTCCGCCACCGCCGAACCAGATCGTCCACGTCAAGACCGAGGAGGCATACCCTACCGACGGGGGTCTTTATACACCGGTCTGGGTCAACGGTCTAATGAAAACCGAGCAGAGTCAGTCCAGTTTGAACCTGGTTGACGGTTCTTCGGATATCCCCAGCTCCTATGCGCTCGAAGCCATATCTGTCGAGCCTTACGAGTAAACGACGGCCCCGTGTAAGTTTCCGGGACTTCGAACTACCGCTTATGCGGGAATGACTATTTTACTAGAAGATCTCAAGGTCCGAGTTGGGTCGAAAGTACTCACTCAACCCATCAAGGCTGAGCGTCAGCAATCCGGATAGCAGTCGCTCGCCTGAACCGTCCAGGTGGCTCAGAAGTGCCCAACTTCGTCGGTTAAATTCTACAAACTGAATAAATCTTGTCGTTACCTGCGCGTAACAGAGTAATTTCTCTTTCTTGGGAACAGTCACTGGTTCCCATATCAAAGCCGTGTATCCTGGTTGACGGTGAAGCATATAGTTTTGCTAGTATCAAGTGGAACAATTTTCGAGAAAATACAATTATGATTTGGGGAGTGCTATTACCTTTAGCTTTAAATTTTTCTTTATAGACGAGCAAGTATTATTTAATTTACTTAACATTAGGCGTGTGCCATCTTCGGTTCATCAAAATTTACTTTTACGGAACCTGAATAGCCATGCCAAAATACAACGATAAATTTACATTAAACATCGACGATGTTGCGCTTATAGAGAAAGCACTGCGTGTTCTGTGGACTGATGAAGAAAAAAAACTTCCAACAGATCAGGTTTTCCCGATAAAAACAACAGGACGTATTAGGGATATTTACAGTTTGCTAGGGAAAATTTCTAACCAGAAAATCTATTACAGTGAAGTAAATAGAACATCTTGTCCTCTAGGCTAAATTCAATACATACCAATCGGGTAGGAATAATAAGTGCGGCGCAATACACCCCGGAATCCCGGAGTAGTCATCGCCGCGGGGGGCACATCGACTGGCGCGAAGCGCGATCGGGCCGTTCGAGCAAGCCCGTATAGGACCACTGATAAAGCAACTCGTATTATGCTGACTGCTAACTTAGTACCATCGCCTTTGGAAATAAATTAACTGTCACCTTAACCAATTCGCGTATCACAAGCGCCTGCAGACGGACTGTCAGCCGGGTATGCAGGTGCGGCCGCTGATGCTGGGTGTTGAGCCTCTGCTGTGGGTCGTTAGCCGCCCTGAAAAATAGAATCTGAGGGTCTGTTTTCTGGTGACCTCAACCGGTCGATGCAACACATGCATTAAATCTCTCTGCCGGTGTCTCGAACCCTAATGT
>JBATHL010000112.1:0-10321 GCA_049666745.1 Gammaproteobacteria bacterium | reverse complement strand
CAATCATTCTTTACAAACGTCTCAAGGACAAGGGGCTGGACGATTATATTCGAAAGGCCCGCGCCCGCACCGGCGGCACACCGGTACCAACCAGGAAACGCGGTTTACGTAAACTGCTGATCGGCTTGCGCGCAAACAGCACGCTGATGATTTTGCCGGATCAGAAACCCGGTGCCGGCAAGGCGCGGATCAAGGCAGAGTTTTTTGGGGCCAGTGCGCCAACCACGACCCTGGTAAGAAATCTGTGCGGCAAGGTAGACTGTGATGTTTTTATTGCTACTATGCACCGTAGTTCACCTCCGGGGGAGTTCAGCCTGATCATCCGGGCGCTTGATCGCGAGCGCCTGGCTGACGATGAGGCCGCGAGTGCGCAGTATATGAACGATGAAATCGAGCAATTGGTAAGACAATTTCCGGAGCAGTACCAGTGGAGTTATCGCCGATTCTCAAACAGGGCTTACGGGCCGGCCAAATAGGGAATTCAGTTTATGCCGCCAAGATTTATCCGGGCTTATGACCGGCTGGTACTGAAAAGACCACTGATCACACTGATCCTCGTCACCATGGTCGTGGTTTTCTTCCTGTTGCATATACCCGAGTTCGAACTTGATGCTTCGGCCGACTCGTTGGTGCTGGAAAACGACGCCAGTCTTAAATACTATCGTGGCGTTCGCGAGCGGTATGGTTCCGACGAGTTTCTAATCGTTACCTATAGCCCGGAGAAAGCACTTTTCAGCAAGCAGGTACTGGCAGATATCACTCGCCTGCGCGACGAACTGAGCAGCCTCGACCAGGTTGCTTCGGTCGTTAGTCTGCTCGACGTACCGCTGGTAGACAGCCCACCCATGACGCTCGGGGAGATCTCCCGTAAAGTGCGCACGCTGGAAAGCGACGACGTCGATATTCAGCTTGCCGAACAGGAATTGAGGCAAAGCGCATTGTATGAAAACCTGCTGGTCAATAGCGAAGGCGACACTACCGCATTACAGGTCAACCTGGCCGTCAATAGAGAACTTCTGGACTTGCTGAACAATCGGGACAAGTTATACCCGAAGGCGACCATGAACCCGGACTCCAGGGCGCGGATCGACGAGCTGTCGACGCAGATAAAAATCGCGAACCTGGCGCATAAGATAAGGCTCGATCAAACCATCGTCGACGTTCGAAGTATTATGGATGGCCATCGTGACCGGGCGGTCCTTTTCCTCGGCGGTGTACCGATGATCACCTCGGATTCGATCGCATTCATTCGCAGCGACCTGAAGGTATTCGGCGTCGGGGTAATCCTGTTTATCGTCGTCATACTGGCTGTTTCTTTCCGCCACAGCCGCTGGGTTGTGTTACCGCTGGGGGTTTGCCTGATCAGTGCGGGGACGATGCTCGGTTACCTCGGCTGGATGCAATGGCCGGTTACCGTGGTATCTTCGAATTTCGTATCGCTACTGTTGATTATCACGCTTTCGCTGATCATCCACCTGATCGTACGTTACCGTGAACTTGCGACAATCAAACCCGGGGCCAGTCAGTACCAGCTGGTGCGCGGGACCGTCTACAGTAAATTCACGCCGAGTTTTTTCACCGCGGTCACCACCATGGTCGCCTTCGGATCGTTACTGGTGAGTGGTATCCGTCCGGTCATCGACTTTGGCTGGATGATGGTAATCGGTATCGTCGTTTCGTTTCTACTCGCATTTATCATGTTCCCCGCCGCGCTAATGCTGTTGCCACGGCTCAATACCCCGGTTACGCAGGACATGACCGGTGCAGTCACGTCGAGCATCGCAAATTTTATTCAGCACCGGATGCGCGCGGCACTGACCTTGTTCGTAGTTATGACAGTCATTGGCCTAACCGGGATACCGAGGTTATCAGTCGAAAACCGGTTTATCGACTACTACAAAGACAATACTGAAATTTACCAGGGCATGAGCCTGATCGATAAAAAACTCGGTGGCACGACACCGCTGGATGTCATAATCGATGCGCCGGCTGACGAAGTGATCGAAGTCGAAGATCTCGGCGAGATCGTTGATATAACAGCGAACAGCTACTGGTTTAACCGCGATGGGCTGCGCGAGGTCGCCCGAATTCATCAGTACCTGGACCAGTTACCGGAAACCGGCAAGGTATTGTCGGTCCATACCGGCATGCAGTTACTGGAGTCGCTCAACAATGACAAGCCCTACAACGACTTCAAACTCGCAGTGGTTTACAAGCGTCTGCCGGACGATGTTAGAAATGCGCTGATCACGCCCTACCTGTCGAAAGATGGTAATCAACTGCGCTTCAGCATTCGGCTGTTCGAATCGGATAAGTCACTGCGACGCCAGGAGTTACTCGACAAGATTTATTTTGACCTGATCGATAACTTTGACCTCGACCCGGAGCAGGTGACGATTTCGGGGGTGGCAGTGCTTTTCAACAACCTGCTGCAAAGCCTCTTCAAGTCACAGATTCTGACCCTCGGTGCGGTCTTTGTCGCGATCCTGCTGATGTTCATCCTGCTCTTCGGCGCGGTGCGCCTGGCGTTGGCCGCGATTGTACCGAATATCATCGCCGCCGGGCTGATCCTCGGTTTAATGGGGTGGATCGGTATCCCGCTCGATATCATGACGATAACTATCGCAGCCATCGCCATTGGTATCGGGGTAGACGATTCGATCCACTATGTGCACCGCTTTCGTGGGGAGTTTCTGCAGGATCGCAACTACTGGGCCGCAGTCAGGCGCTGTCACAACAGTATTGCGCGCGCGATGTACTACACCTCGGTAACCGTGGTGCTGGGATTTTCGATTCTGGTACTTTCCAATTTTATTCCAACCATATACTTCGGTTTGCTGAGCGGACTGGCGATGATGACTGCCCTGCTGGCCAACCTTGTGCTATTACCGATTCTGATTGTGAGCTTTCGGTTGAGCTGAGCCAATGCCGCGGTTAACATTGTCGGCCTTCAAAAAGCAGAAGCTGACAGCATGAATGAAATCCTGATTCCGATCTCTCCCGGCGAGTTACTCGACAAGATCACTATTTTGCAGATCAAGGCGGAACGTATCGCCGACCCCGTCAAGGTAGCCAACGTCAAAACCGAGCTCGACATGCTGAACAAGGTCTGGAGCGAAGCCGTTGAGGTCGATGCTGAAATCACCACGCTCACCGCTGAACTCAAGGCAGTGAATGAGGCGCTATGGGAGATCGAGGATGATATCCGTGATGAGGAACGCAATAAACGATTTAACGAACGTTTCATCGAACTCGCGCGCGCAGTTTACGTCACCAACGACGAGCGCGCCAATGCCAAGAAAAAAGTTAATCTGCATTTGAACTCGACCATCGTCGAGGAGAAGTCCTACCAGGATTACCGCTAGTTTGCGGCGACATGTCTTTGCCCCGAGGCATTGATATACTAGGTCTGCTTCTCCAATTCTAATTCCGGTTATGCCTGACTCTCACCCCCTGGTCTGTCGCTTCGGCGCCTTCGGCGACATGATAATGATCACCCCGCTGTTAAAGCAGCTCTACCTGCGCAGCGGTCTGCCCTGCGATATTGTCGGCATCGGCGACTGGAACAAGCTACTGTTTGCACAAATGCCTTACGTGCGCAATGTATTTACTATCGACTCGCGCTCGACTCCCTACTGGTTTAACCGCAGCCAGCGCGAGCTGGTGCAAATACTGAAACAGCATCAACACCGTTTCGTCTGGGTGTGCGAAACCAGTGCCCGATCCTATCGATTGCTGGCGCGCGCCGGCATCAACCGCGATAACAGCATTACCCAGCTCGATCTCGAACCGGTAGAGAAGGAACATTACACCGAAAAATGGTTGCGCCTCGGTGAGGGCTCACCCGCAGACTTCGATTTTCCGCTGCAAACCCTGCAACCCGATACCGAGTTGTTCGTCAGCGATGACGAGCGCGAGCAGTGCCGGCAATGGCTAAAATCGCGCAACCTGGACCCACAAGCCCCGATTATCTGCGTGCAGGCAGGCAGCAAGCGTACCACGCGCCGCGGCAAAGCGGGCCGCAGCAGCAATACCAAGTACTGGCACGAGGCTAACTGGGCACAGGTTATCACTGGTGTTATCGAACGAGTACCGGACGCCCAGGTGGTTTTATGCGGCGTGCCTGCAGAGCTTGAAATGTGTCGCGCAATCGAGTCCGGCTGTCAGTCGAACCAGGTACAAACCGTTGCCGACGACCTGCCCTTGCGCCGATTGCTGGCCATGTTATCTATGGCGCATAGCTGTATCTCGGTGGACACCGGACCTGCGCATGCGGCCGCGGCACTGAACTGCCCACTGGTAGTACTGTTTGGCAAAGCCAGTCCGACCCGCTTTCGCCCGGTCAGCGCCAATAGCCCGGTCGAGATTCTGGTGGGCCGTGCTGACGATAACAGTACGCCCGACATCGGCCGTATCACGCCCTCAAAAGTAATAACTAGCTGGGGCAACCTGCAGTAAAATACGCTACGAAACTCAAGCAGAGATAAACAATCATGGCATCCAGCGACGGTAAAACCCGCGATCTCGTTTCCACCATACCCGGTGCCGGCTGGGACTTTTCCCTGTCACGACATCCCTACCACGAAATCGAACGACCGCTGGGCCCGCATTACTGCGTATACAACCGACGCCTGATGGCCTGCTGCTTCGACCAGCTGTCGGCCGAAGACGGTTACTGGCTGTTACGCCAGAAAGCCGCGGTCCTGAATACCGGCGAGTTTCCGCTGCAGTTCAAGGGACCGGATGCCGGGCGGCTGCTGGATAAACTGTTTACCAAGGACATCACCAGGATCAAACCGGGGCGTTGCGTTTACGGCCTGGCCTGTTACGAGGATGGCGGCCTGCTCGTCGATGGCATCCTGTTGCGACTCGAGCCGGACCTGTTCTGGTATGCGCAGGCCGACGGCGATTTTTACAGCTGGGCGCGCGCGCATGCGGTTGGTATGGACGTCGAGATCAGCGATCCAGGGGTGTTCATATCGCAGGTACAGGGCCCCAACTCATTGAAAATACTGGAAGTCGCCAGTGATAACGGCATGCCGGAGCCGTTTGGATATTTCGCCATGGCACGCGTTAGTTTTGGCGGACAGCAGGTCGTGATTACTCGCACCGGTTACACCAACGAACTCGGCTGGGAATACTATACCGAGCCTCAGCATGACGCCGATGCGTTATGGCAACATCTTAAATCAGCCGGCGCAGAATTTGGTATGGAGCTGTTTGGACTGGACTCGATGCATATTCGCAGAATAGAAGCCGGCATACTCAACGCGGGCTCAGATTTTGACCATACTACGACTCCCTATGATGTCGGCCTGGGTCGTTTCATCGACGAAGGCAAGGCTGATTTTATCGGTAAGCAGGCGCTGCAAAACTCACCACGCGGAAACCGGTTGCGTGGAATCAAGTGCGAAGCTGAACCGCATATTGGTGGCGAGGTAACGCTTGCCGGCAAGGCCGCGGGCAGGGTCACCGCGGGAGCGATTTCGCCATACCTGCAACACGGTGTCGGTATCGTATTGATGGACCAGGCCGATTTGGACGAAAACACTGTGGTGGAGATCAGATGTATCGATGGCGAGCTGCATACCGGCTCACTGCTCGAGTTGCCGTTCTATGACCGAGAGGCCGAAATACCGCGTGGTAAACTCGTCGACATACCCGCCATAAATCCTTCATAACGGTACTAAAAGTATCATTATAATGGTACATTTTTGGTACTGTTATAGTGCTTTCAGAATCAAACCATAGCGATTAACGTAGCTGATTTATTTTTAAAAGGTCAGAAATATTTTCATAACTGCCTGTTTTTATTATATTAAATTAATTTAACTATTAGAAACCAAAGTTAATTTTTTGGTCCATCTTTGGTACTTTACAAAAAAATAAATTCATGTAGGATTAGCCTTTCCGATAATTCCTATACATATATAACCGGAGAGGAGAGTCACTAAATGAAATTTCATACCAAATTAGCCGCATCCGTGCTGCTTGGTACGATGATTGGATTGTCCAGCGTCGCCCAGGCCAAGGATAGCACCAAACCGATCGTCATCCCGATTCACAACTGGTCGAGCCAGATCGTCATGGCCTATGTCATTGGCGGTATTTTTGAAAGTGTTGGCGATAACGTCGAGTACGTGCCCGCCGATTCACAGGCCGTATACGAGTCCATCCGCAACGGTGATGTCACGATCTCGCACGAAGTCTGGCAATCCACTTTCGGTAAATCCTTCTACAACGCGATGGCCAAGGGTGGTGTGATCGACGCCGGCACTCACCAGGCGACCACGCTCGAAGAAATGGGTGTCCCGACCTGGGTTATCGACAAAGGCCTGTGCCCCGGCTTACCCAACTGGGAAGCACTCGCGGGTTGTTTCGATAACTTCAAGACGGCCGATTCCGGTGGCAAGGGCCGCTGGCTGGAAGGCCCACAAAGCTGGCACGGCGACCTGATGCCGGAGCGCATCAAAGCGCTAGGTCTCGACGACAAGTGGACGGTCAAGTTCGCCGGTGGCGCAGACGCACTGTGGACCGAACTCGCATCTGCGAAGAAGGAAGGCCGTGGTACAGTCATCTTCAACTGGACACCGAACTTCACCGATGCGGAAGGTTTCACTTTCATCGAGTTCCCGCCGTATACTCCTGGTTGCCGCAAGGCCGACGGTGGTGACGGCATGTGCGGATCACCCAAGGGCTGGTTGAAGAAAGCGGCAAACTACAAGATGCCGAAAACTCATCCGCATGCTTACACGATCTTTTCGCAGCTGTCATTCACGACTCCGCAAATCGGTCAAATGGCTGCACTGGTCGACGTCGACAAGATGGACCACAAGGATGCCGCCAAGAAGTGGCTGGCGGACAATAAAGACGTCTGGGAAGGCTGGACCAAAACCGGCATGTAAGCCGTTGGCAGGATTCAAAGCGTGAACTAAAAAAGAACCCCCGGGCGCAGAACATCTGGCCGGGGGTTTCTTTTTTTCAACCGAAAATATTTCCTGGCCGCGCAAATGTGTTAATTTGACGGACCGGGGGAGAATAAAAAAATATAACTATGTCTACTCAAGCTGAAACTTCGACTTCGGTCGAACCAGTCATCCGTTGCGATTCGGTCTACATGATTTTTGGCGATAATGCGCACAGCATGCTCGAACAGGCCAATGGCGTCGTCGACCATGCCAAATTCCATGAAGCCGGCTGCATCGTCGGGGTCAACAATGCTTCCTTCGAGGTGCATAAGGGTGAATTGCTGATCATTATGGGCCTGTCGGGTTCCGGCAAATCGACGCTGATGCGCTGCATTTCCAGGCTGAACGAGGCGACCGCCGGGAAAATATACATCGATGGCGAAGACATCCTGACGATGAATGACAAGCAGTTGATCGAACTGCGCCGCAACAAGATGGGCATGGTGTTTCAGAGTTTCGCCCTGCTGCCGCACAAAACCGTGCTGGAAAATATCGCCTTCCCGTTGCAGGTCAAGGGAGTTAGCACCCAGGACAGCATGCAACGCGCCAAGGAAATGGTTGATCTGGTGAGTCTTACCGGCCGCGAAAACTACTTCCCGCGACAGTTATCGGGCGGCCAGCAGCAGCGCGTCGGCATCGCCCGTTCACTCGCGATCGAACCCGATATCTGGTTTCTCGACGAACCCTTTTCCGCGCTCGATCCGCTGATCCGCAAGGAGATGCAGGACGAATTTCTGCGCCTGCAGGATGTCCTCGGCAAGACCATTCTGTTCGTCACCCATGACTTCGATGAAGCGCTGCGCCTGGCTGATCGCATTGCGATCATGAAGGATGGCATCATCGAGCAACTCGATACGCCGTCGAATATCGTGCTCAACCCGGCCACCGAGTACGTGCGCAAGTTCACCGAGGAAGTACCACGCGAAAAGGTGCTCAAAATCGAAGCGGTCATGGACCCCTACGATCCCAGTGAAGATTTCAGCGATCTGAAAGTACAAAAAGACGCCATTATCGAAACCGTCGCCGAGGATATTCTGAATACCGACAAAGCGGTAGCTGTCGTCGACGCGGCAGGTGAGATCGTTGGCGCTTTACATGCGTCCCATATTGTCCACGTCCTGTTTGGTGGCCACTCTGACGACGCGGCTGAAAAAGCATCATGATCGAAGCGCTGCGGCAAAAGAAGCACCTGCAGTTTGTTTTACTGCTAGTTATTTTTGTGCTGCTGTGCGTCATCATCACACCATCCGAAGGTAACTGGTTCTGGCGTTTACCACCGCTGATCCAGAAGCTGCCGCAGATTATTACCAGTTCGGTCGACTACGTCATGTTCGACTGGTGGCTGATCGACGTCTGGGACCCGGATATCGAAGACTACGAAGAAAAACCGATGATGAACCAGTTCACCCGTTCGGTTTCTGGGTTAATTCTGTTCATGATTGAATTTGTGCGCGAAATCTTTCTCGGTGGCGTCAAGACCATTGTCACCTTCAGCGGTTGGGACTGGGCGACCGAAAACGAGTGGGCGCGCTGGCCGGCATTGCCATGGACCGTGGTTGCCGGTGGTGCCGCGATTCTGGGCCATGCCCTGGGCGGTTTCCGGCTGGCGCTGTTTGTCGGGTTTACCTTTGTATACATCGCGGTATTCGGACAGTGGGAACCGTCGATGGAAACCTTGTCCTTCGTCCTGATCGCCGCACCGATGGCGGTCTTGCTCGGCCTCGTACTCGGTCTCTGGGCATTCAAGAGCAAAACCGTGGAGACGGTGCTGAACCCGATACTCAACGTCATGCAAATCATGCCGCACTTTTCCTACCTGGTCCCGGTTGTCGTGTTTTTCGGAATCGGCGATCATGCCGGCGCGATTGCGACAGTCATTTTCGCGACCCCGCCAATGGTGCGGCTGACCCTGCTGGGCCTGAAAAAACTGTCGCCCGAGGTCGCCGAGGCCGGATTGATGAGCGGTTGCAACAACCGGCAACTGTTGTTCCAGGTGCTAATTCCTACTGCCCGGCGAGATATCCTGATCGGGGTCAACCAGGTCATCATGTCCTGCCTGGCGATGGTGGTCATCGCATCCCTGATCGGCGCCAAGGGGCTCGGTAACAATTTACTCATTGCATTGAACCAGCTGAGGATCGGTCTCGCTCTTGAACTGGGTGTTTGTATTGTCCTGATTGCCATCATGCTCGATCGGCTGTCGCTCGCCTGGGCCGACAAGCAAGTCGATTACTTCGCCGACCTGTCGTTTGTCGAGCGGCACAAATATTCGTTGATATTCGGTGTTGTTTTCATCGTTGGTGTCATTCTGGCATTAATCGGCTCGTTGGTGTTCAAGGAAGGCTTTAACTATCTCTACCTGATTCCGCACAACAAGGGCCTTACGACGCAGGATTTCTGGCAGGCCGGGGTCGACTGGATCTGGGATACGTTCTTTTACGCGCTCAAAGGTTTTAACGAGTGGTTGATCGTCGAGGTACTGGTGCCGGTCAAGACTGCTTACCTGGCCATGCCGGTGTTTGCGACTTTCGTGCTGACAATGGGGATCGGATACATTGTCGGCGGGGTAAGAGTCGGCCTGTCCGTTGGTGGCTTCCTGCTGTTCATCGCGCTGACCGAGTGGTGGGACCGCGCGCTGATCACTGCCTACCTGATGACGCTGTCCGTGTTGATATCGACCACCATTGGAATCATCGCAGGTACGCTGTGCTCGCAAAATCCGGTGGCCACCCGCATCATGCTGACAGTTTGCGATACCTTCCAGACCTTTCCGTCGTTCATCTACCTGATCCCGGTGATGATGTTGTTCGGGGTCACAGATACCTCGGTGCTAATCGCGATCGTCGTTTACGCCACCGTCCCGGCTACGCGTTACACGATTCAGGGTATGCTGAGTGTGCCGCCACAGCTGCTGGAAGCCGGCGCGATGTCCGGTGTCAACCGTGTGCAGCGATACTTGTCTATCGAATTGCCGATGGCTTTTCCGCACATTGCGCTCGGTATCAATCAAACCGTGGTGTTCGCGCTGTCTATGGTCATCATCGGCGCCTTGATCGGTACCGACGATCTCGGGCAGCTGATTCTCAAATCCCTGTCTGACAAGGACGGTGTCGGCAACGGCCTGGTGCTGGGCCTGTGCGTTGCCTTTATCGGGCTCGCTATCGACCAGGTGCTGCGAACCTGGGCCAATCAGAGAAAACAGGCGCTGGGCCTGGCGTAACGCTGCCATTCCAGTGACCGTAGGGAGGATAGAAACGTGATTAACAGGATTCTGGTTGCAACCGATGCATCGGAGGCTTCGAACCGCGCATTGGAAATGGCGACTCAATTTGCCGTACTGCACAACGCTGAAA
>JBATHL010000111.1:0-1864 GCA_049666745.1 Gammaproteobacteria bacterium | reverse complement strand
GTTGCGGTATGCCGAAGCTCGAGCTCGGTGACCTGGACTCGGTCGAAAAACTGAAGAATCACAATATTCCGCTGCTCGCTCAACTGGTGGATGACGGCTGGGATATTATTTCACCGGTGCCTTCCTGTACCTTGCAATTCAAACAGGAATTACCGCTGATGTTCCCCGAAGAGACTGAGGTGGCAAAAGTACAACAGGCTTTCTTCGACCCCTTTGAATACCTCGCGCTACGGCACAAGGCGGGATTATTGAGTACCGATTTCGCCCACAGCATCGGCAAGATTGCCTATCACGTCGCCTGCCATCAACGCGTACAACGTATCGGCATGAAGACCCGCGATATCCTGGCGTTGATTCCCGATACTGAAATCGACACCATCGAACGCTGTTCCGGGCATGATGGAACCTACGCGATTAAAAAGGAGTTTCACGATATTTCGATGAATATCTGCAAGCCGGTAGTCAAGCGCGTGCAAAAAGCCGAAGCCGACGCCTACGCCAGCGACTGCCCGATGGCAGGGCACCATATCTCCGAGGGGCTGGCCGATGGTAGCAGTACCCGGCATCCGATCAGCTTACTGCGCCAGGCCTACGGAGTCTGAATAATGGAATTAAACATGACACAGCAAATTACCCGCGACGACCTGATGAGCCTCGAGCAGTACGCCGAGCAACGTAACGAATTTCGGCAGAAGGTACTGGCACACAAGAAACATCGCCAGGTAGCACTTGGGCCGAACGCCACACTTTACTTTGAAGATCGTCTGACCCTGTTGTACCAGATCCAGGAAATGCTGCGCATCGAAAAGGTGTTCGAAGCCGATGGTATCAACGAGGAGCTCGAAGCTTACAACCCGTTGATCCCGAGTGGGCGTAACTTCAAGGCGACTTTCATGATCGAGTACGCCGATGCAATCGTACGCGCCGCACAACTGGAAAAAATGGTTAACATTGAAGACCTGGTCTGGATGCAGGTAGGTGAGCACGACAAGATCTGGGCGATTGCCGACGAAGACCTGGAGCGTTCCAACGACACCAAAACCTCGGCGGTACATTTCATGCGTTTTGAACTCAGCGATGAAATGGCGCAGGAGTTAAAAGCCGGCGCTGACTTGCAGATCGGCGTACAACACGCGGTCTACACTTACGACATGCTCGTCGAAGGCGACACCAGGGCATCATTACTGGCCGACCTCGACTAGGAGCCATTAGACTTACACAGGCAAGATCATCTAATCTATGCTGATGTTTGTGAGTACAGTTACCCCTGAAGCTCGCGCCAACGAGGTGGTGACTATGTGCGGAGGAATCAATGGCAGAATTACACCCTAAACTGGCCGCCGACTGTAAAGTACTGGGTCGGTTTCCCCTCAGTCATTTGCTGTTGATGAATGACCGCAACTATCCCTGGTTTATCCTGGTGCCCGATCGCGCCAATATTCGCGAGATATACCAGCTTGAACCGACTGAACGCAGGCAGCTACTGGACGAATCCTGTTTACTGTCCGAGTTCCTGATGAACGTATTCAACGGCGACAAACTCAATGTTGCCGCGCTCGGAAACCAGGTACCACAGCTGCACCTGCACCACGTGGTGCGCTACGAATCAGATCCTGCCTGGCCGGCACCGGTCTGGGGAAAACATCCCGCGCTACTCTATTCCGCAGATGCACTGGATGAAATCAAATCAAAGCTCAGGACTGCAGGGTTGAAGGATTTCGAGGCTATAGTTACCGGCTAGCGCCAAAAATGGGCCAAATCGCAATAATTTCCGCTATTGTCGAACACGGGCTCGAGTATTAACTCCAAATACGAGTAATAGTGATACAAATCAATGATCGATACCAGCCTGGGTGGTTAACTG
>JBATHL010000110.1:0-4545 GCA_049666745.1 Gammaproteobacteria bacterium | reverse complement strand
CTTCGGCGACATCGGTGACCTGTTCGTCGGGGGCGGTGTTGGCGGGCGCCATGGTCCGCTGCGGATCTGGGGCCCCAGCGGTTCCACCCCGGAGCTCGGAACGGCCGCCGCAATCGACCACATGGAGAAAATGATGGCGTGGGACATCGCGGGTCGCCTCGGCCAGACCGACGTCCGCGGCTTCACGACCGAAGTGCACGAGTTCGACTACAAGAAAGAGCAGATCGTCTACGAGGAGAACGGCGTCGTCATCCGGTCGTTCCCTGCCATCCACTCCATCGACGGATCCGTGAGCTTCTCGCTGGAGTGGAGTGGACTCAAGTTCGTGTTCGGCAGTGACACCTACCCAAACAAGTGGTTCGTCAAACACGCCAAAGACGCCGACCTCGTAATTCACGAGTGCTTCATTGCCGTGCCGGACCTCATTGCCAAGCTTAACCTGACGCCTGAAGCGGCGTTACAGGTGGGAACGCAGATTCATACCGCGCCGGAGGCGTTTGGCAAGGTTATGAGCATGGTCAAGCCGCGCCATGCGATCGCCTACCACTTCTTCAAGGACCACGACACGACGGGCCCGATCCTCGAACGCATCCGTACCACTTATGACGGTCCGCTCAGTCTCGCGGAAGACCACATGGTCTGGAACGTGACGAAGGACAAGATCACGGAGCGCATGGCGATCGTGAACCATCACACGTGGGGTGCGCCCATGGCCAGCCCTCCGGTTGCACCCGACCCGAAAGATCGCGTCGGTTACTCGCCGGAAATCTGGGCAGGTCGGCTTGATGTGAGTGATGTGATCAAACCCATATACGAGGAAGCGAGTGAAGCCTTAGGCAAGAAGTTCGAGTATCCACAGGATTAAATCGGCTGAATTGAAAGTGTGCACGTCTATCCCGCGGTGGTGGGGATATGCGTTGATTTTGACATTAGTCACTGGAATCAACCATGCTTACGGCGAAGAAAATGCTTCTAACCCCCTGGCAGCCGTTTCTAACATAGACCTACGCGCGCAGTATTTTGATCTCGACGGGCCCGAACGCCGCGATTACTGGGTCGACGGCGCAAGCATGCTAACGCCCAAACTAAAGCTTAAATATGAGATTCACTATTGGGATACTGACGTGACGGGGTCGAGTGAGAACGACTGGGAGTCGCTACATCTAAAACCCATTTACTTCCCGGAAACCATGGTTGGAAATCTGGGGTCATGGAAATACAAGGTGGCTATCGGCGGTGAGTTGATTGTGGATGCCGGGAATGAAGATCAGGGTATCGGATCGGGATCGGACCAGATTGGCCCGTTAGTTGGTGTGGCTATGGTACGGGAGAACACGGTGCTGGTTCCGTTAATCCAGCAATTCTGGAGTTACGACGGCCCGGACGTTAATACGACTTCCTTCCGACTGATTGCCATTCAATCGTTTGAGGGAAATATATGGGGAAAAGCGGACGCCAAGGTCCCCGTTGACTGGGAAAATGATAACGAAATTCCCTCGACGTTTGAATTGCAACTCGGCAAGATGTTTTCACCATCGTTTGGTACCTACGTGGACGGTCTTTTCGGTGTTGGTGGCGACAAACCCTATGACTGGGGTGTTGGCATCGGCGCGCGTTTTAACTACTAAAGTTTGATTGCAGCGGATATTTTGATGAATCGGCCGCTGTTATTATTTTCATACTGCTGCGCTCTTGATCTGCTGTAAACTCCCCGCTTGACCATTACCTGATCAACTCATCCATTTGATGTCACTACAGAATTCCTATGTGTAAATGTCGTAGCTTTCTTACTCTTGCCCTGTTCATTTATGCGCAATGCTCCATGGCCGACTGGATCAACCTGACTGGCGCCGAGACCGCGCCGAACATCGCTGAAATCTATGTGCTCGATGATCATGTCAGGGTGAAGCTGGAAGTGTACGTGGGTGACCTGAAGCAGTTTGCAGAACTGGTGCCGGATGAGCTGCTGAAGGATGCCATCGATCGCCCGTCACTGGAGCAGCGCATAAAATTATTTGCTGACGAGCGTTTACAGTTTATAACGGACAAGGGAACAAAGTTGTCGGCAAGGCTCGAATTGGCCGAGCCGCGTATGCGCATAGACCGCAATTCTCCTTTTGCCGGCATGATCAATCCCTATACTCGCCAGCGAATTGGCGCGGCACCTGCCGACAAGCGCGTACTGTATGCGGAGATTATTTATCCTTTCAAAGAAAAACCGCAACAACTAACCATAGTTCCCCCTGCCGACGCGCAGGGTATTGCCGTGGCCTCTATCGGTTTCATTGCTTATCACAAGGCGGTTCCGGTAATCGATTTTCGTTACCTGGGGAGCGCGGCAAAACTGAATCTTGACTGGCAGGATCCCTGGTATTCCCGCTTCGACAACGTTAATTTGAAACGGCACCACAAATCGGCATTGATGTCATTCCTGTATATCGAGCCTTACGAAGTACGCCACGAGATTCTCGTGCGCACAAAGGACATGGAAGGCTGGATGGACCTGGGCCTGCGCGGTAACGAGTATATTGAAATCGATGAACTGGAACCGCTTAAGCAACGCATTGGCGAATTCCTGCTGAGCAAAAACCCGGTCAAAATTGACGGGGTATCGGTCAGACCGATTCTGGATCGCAGTAACTACGTTAAAGTTGGGCTGACCGGTATCAAGCTACTGGAAAAACCCGAACGCCTGGAAATCTCCACTGCCATTATCGGCGTGATCATTACCTTCCTGACCCAGGGCTTGCCACAACAGGTAACCGTCGACTGGGAGCTGTTTAATGAGCAGATCGAGCGCATACCCACCATAGCGACTGATCCGGCAGGACCGCTGGCGGGTTACATCTTTAAAGACGATAACGTGTTCAGCTGGACGAATTTCCTGAAAAAGTACAAGGTGCCGACGGTTGACGCGGTTGCGGTCGAGGGAAGTTTTGGTAATCTCGCCATTCCTGTTGTATCCCTGATTTGCGGGATCATTTTTCTGGCGCTGTGCTGGCTGCTATGGCAGCGCAAACGTGGGCAACGCCCGATACGCGTCATCAGCATCGGGCTGGTGGTGACGCTGGTGACCGGTATTATCGCGCTGCCCTACACGCATGTCATCGTTTCCAGGCCGGCGCTGATGGCGGCCGACTTGAACGACGAACAATCGCAGGTGTTGCTGCAGGCGATGTTGAAAAATGTATATCGGGCATTCGATTTTCGTGAGGAACAGGACGTTTACGACAAGTTGGCCTTGAGCGTCGATGGCGATTTGTTGGCCGACATTTACCTGCAAAATCGTAAATCATTCGCGGTGCAAAAAGCCGGTGGCGCACAGGCCAAGGTCAAGGAGGTGCAGATTATTAGCGCCAATGCCGAACGCATGGATGGCCTGGCCTATCAGATTAAAGGCAACTGGACAGCAACCGGCACGGTGGGTCACTGGGGCCATGTACATACCCGCCAGAATCTTTATGATGCGATTGTGACGGTTGAAGCCGTTGACGGGGCATGGAAGATTACCGACATGGAATTACTTCAGGAAAAGCGGGTTGAACCGGGAACACAACCGCGACAGCAGTCGACACCAGCCGCGTCCTGATGAAGTTCAAACCCTGATTCGTCATGGCGCATCACGATGCGTGACTGAAATATTTTATGATCAACATCCAGTCTCTTGAATTTCATTACCCGGGCAATGGCTTTTCCCTTGCAATAGATCAGTTCGATGTTACACAGGGTGAGAAGGTTGCCGTCATCGGCCCGTCGGGTTCGGGTAAGACCACGCTGCTGAATCTCGCTGCCGGCATTATCAAATCCGAACGCGGTTCGATCGCCGTGGCGGATACGCAAATCGAACAGCTCTCCGATGCGCAGCGGCGCGACTTTCGCATCAATAACATCGGCTTTGTATTCCAGGACTTTGAGTTAATCGAATACCTCAATGTCATGGATAATATTATTCATCCTTATCGCATTACCCGGTCCTTGCAACTCACCCCGTCGGTCAAGCAACGCGCCATTCATTTAGCTGAAAAAATCGGCATCGGTGACAAACTAAAACGTTACGCCAACGATCTGTCGCAAGGCGAGAAGCAACGCGTGGCGATTTGCCGGGCACTGTTACCGGGGCCGAAACTGGTGTTTGCCGATGAAGCCACCGGTAATCTCGATCCGCGCAACAAGGGCCGTATTCTGGATTTGCTATTCGATAACGTAGCAGAGCACGGTACCACCCTGTTGGCCGTGACGCATGATCATGAATTGCTGCCGCGTTTCGACCGGGTGGTGGATTTTCTGCAGTTTCGCGCGCCGGAGCCGGCTTGATGCACGCGCTGTTCCTGGCCTGGCAATACCTTGTTTTTAACAAGTTCAGGTCACTGACCATGGTGGCCTGCGTCACGCTGATTGCTGCGTTACCCCTGTCACTGGAAGTGTTGCTGGATGAAAGCGAACGCCAGTTACTTTCCCGCGCACAATCGACACCGTTGCTGCTGGGCGCCAGGGGCAGCGCACTGGACCTGGTCATGAACGCGCTTTATTTCGACGACGAGATAC
>JBATHL010000109.1:0-1510 GCA_049666745.1 Gammaproteobacteria bacterium | reverse complement strand
ATAGAGAATAGATGCCTTTTGCAGGAATGCTATTCGTTGTTGGCAATCGAAAGTGCGTAATGCTTCAATTTCGGACTTTTTGTCGCCGCAAAATAGTGCAGCAAGAATGCCTTTCTAGCCCTACTCCAGCCATGCCTTTTCGCGACAAACCCGCTATACCAAAGGGCTGCGGTAATTCCGGGCACGGTTGACCAGGTCTTTATAATTTCTGTAAACATGGGATTAACCTCAGTTTTACCAAATGTAAGAAGACTTTAGGCAGGTGTTGTGAAAAATCGGTGAAAAACGGGGAAAGCAGCTATAAATTTCTGCAAACTACTGTTTTATTTCGAAATAATTCACATTAGAAGGAGCTGCGCTGCAGTCCTGTCATGCGCGGGTATACTTGAGAACTATGTTACAAAATAAGGATTTAGCCCGATAATGGCCGAAATTTTCTGGGTCGAAGATCAGTCTCACTGGATCAGAAAATTTTCTCCCCTGCTGGAGAAGGAAGACTTTGACGGCAAGCCGAACTCGCTCGCGGTGTATAACTTTGCCGAGGCCGCACGGCAAAAGATTGCGCTGACGGATAAGGATTCACCGCCCGACGTGGCCCTGCTCGATGCGCGCATGAATGGTAATGACCAGGCCGGCTTTTCGGTTTCCAATGCGTTACGCAAAAAGTGGCCTCAGTTACCCATTATTTACCTGTCGGAGCATAGCGGCACCGAAATCGAACGCGAGGCGCTGGAACAGTTTTCAGCGACTGATTTCATCGCCAAGCATCAACATAATGTCGAGCAGGTACTGTGCTGGCGTATCAAGGCAGCGCTCAGGCAGACCTCTATCGATTCAGATCTGGCCTCGACGATTAATATCGTCAGCAGCGGGGAGCTTACCATCGACCTCAACACCTGGAACGTCTACTGGAAGGGAAAACGCCTGATGAATCCGAGTAACGCCAAACGACCGCTGGCGCCGACGCCGCGTAAACTGTTGCGTGAACTGATGGATTCGTCACCCCGGCCGTTGACCGCGGGGCAGATTGCCGAGCGACTCGATATGGATCCCGAAAAATTTTCCTACGCCAGTTACCGCCAGCACATCAAAACGCTGCGGCGTGCCTTCGATGCCGTCGAGGCTCGGGAAGGCAGCTTCAGCGAGCTGTGCAACAAGGGCGAGGGCATCGTCACCTTTGGCGATGAAGGAGCTTACTACTGGAAACCACCGGGCGCTAAAAGTAAATGAAACCAGTCCGTATTCATTACCCCTGGTTAAGTACACTGGGTGCGCTGGCCATGGTTTGCTGGCAGTTCCTGTTGGCGAACCCCGGGCTGTTCAGGACTGAACCATTGCCGGAACTGATGCGGCAATCGCAAAATCTGCTCATCGCCGGCGCGGTACTGGTGCTGCTGGTCGTTTTCGATATCTGGCATTACTTGAAAGCGACCACCCGCAGTAAGAATCGACTGCAACAGTACCAGGCCCAGATCAGTGAACTGCTTGATTCCAGGCGTGAGCTGGGAAC
>JBATHL010000108.1:0-5490 GCA_049666745.1 Gammaproteobacteria bacterium | reverse complement strand
CTAATACCATAGGCACGGTGTCAGAGGAAAATCTTGTTCAGATAGAGCTCAATGATCTTTTCCTTGCTCAACTCGGTTTCTATCTTCAGCGCGAGCAAAATTTCATTGAACTTGCGTGCATAGGTCTGTTCCGGGCTGAGGAAAAAGTTACGCGCGACCTGCATGGTAATAGTGCTGCCGCCGCGCGTCTTACGCCCGGTAGTCGCAACCTCGTAAACGGCTGCCATCAATGCATAGAAATCGACCCCGAGGTGATTCCAGAACTGGTCGTCTTCAACCGAAACCACGGCGTCGATCAGGTATCGAGGTATCTTGTCAAAAGCGACCGGAATTCGACGGTGCTCACCGAACTCGGCGAGCAGAATTTCGTTCCTGTCGTATACGCGCAGCGGGACCTGGTACTGGGTGTCTTCGAGGTGCTCAATCGAAGGCAATTCCGGCACCAAAACCACGTATACATATAACACTGCGGCGATCAGCACCATAGAACCGGTTGCAAACAACCAGGATACAATTTTTACTAGCTTTTTCATTAAGTTAGGCTATATACATAAACGG
Source organism: Gammaproteobacteria bacterium (assembly GCA_049666745.1). Taxonomy (GTDB): domain Bacteria; phylum Pseudomonadota; class Gammaproteobacteria. The sequence goes on along the minus strand of JBATHL010000108.1, from coordinate 4,932 downwards.
TTACTTGAAAAGTATCGACAAGTGTCAAATCTTGCACTAGACTCTTTTTGTAACAATTAGAATAATTTAACATTTTATATACTTACAACTAGATCTTAATGTGATTTGTCATTTAAGATTGATTATCACACAGGCACATGACGAGGGATACCGGTGTTTTTATCGCGTAAAAAACCGCCGCTTATTGGGCTAGACATCAGCTCAACATCGGTGAAGTTGATGGAACTAAGCAAAACCGGCTCTAGTTATCGCATCGAAGGTATCGGCGTTGAACCCTTGCCGGCAAATGCAGTTGTCGAAAAAAACATCGCTGAAGTCGAATCTGTAGGCGAGAGTGTAAAGCGTGCGCTCGCCAAGTCAAAAATAAAAACAAAAAATTGCGCCATTGCCGTATCGGGCTCATCGGTGATTACGAAAAAAATTACCATGCCCGCAAGCCTTTCCGAAGACGAGATGGAAGGGCAAATCCAGCTTGAAGCCGATCAATATATCCCCTACCCCCTCGAAGAGGTCAATCTCGACTTCCACGTCATGGGTGAAACCGAATCCAATCCCGAAACGGTCGACGTACTGCTAGCTGCCTGTCGCAGCGAAAACGTCGATGACCGGGTCGCCGCAGTCGAGCTAGCCGGGCTGACCCCCAAGATCGTAGATATCGAAGCTTACACTGTAGAAACCGTTTTCGCGGCGATGGCGTCGCAAATGCCGGACGAAGGCATGGACAAGACCATCGCAATAGTTGATATCGGTGCGACCATGACCAGCCTGAGTGTCATCCACAATCATCATCTGATCTACACGCGTGAACAGAATTTTGGCGGCAAGCAATTAACCGAAGAAATAATGCGTCGCTACGGGCTTTCTTATGAAGAAGCCGGGCTGGCCAAACGCCAGGGCGGACTACCGGATAACTACGAACCCGAGGTACTTGAACCATTCAAGGAAACCACGGCACAGCAAGTTAGCCGCTTTTTGCAGTTCTTCTACTCGGCCGGGGGGCCGATTGGTGACATCGATCACCTGGTGCTTGCCGGTGGTACCGCATCATTGCCAAATCTGGCCGAATTGACCGAATCTCATATCGGGGTTCCGACTACGATCGCGAACCCGTTTGCTGATATGTCTTCATCAAGCCGTGTCAACAAGGCCAACCTGGAAGCCGACGCACCCTCCTTCCTGATAGCTGCGGGACTAGCCATCCGAGGAGCTGAATACTCATGACCATAACCCGGATCAACCTACTCCCCTGGCGTGAAGAACTGCGCCAGGAGCAGAAAAAGCAATTCGCGATGATGGCTATCATGAGCTGCGTGCTGGCCGCAGCCATCGTTGGACTGATTCATTTTCAAATGCAGGCCAAGATTGACTATCAACTGTCGCGAAATCGTTTTATAACGAGTGAAATTACAAAGCTCGATGAAGAAATCAAGGAAATCAGCGAACTGAAAAAAGTACGCCGCAGCCTGATCGAACGCATGGAAGTCATCCAGGATTTGCAGGGTAGTCGCCCATCTATCGTACACCTGTTTACCGAGATCGTGTCAACGGTACCCAATGGCGTTTATCTCGAGTCGCTCGCCCAGACTGGCGGTAACCTGTTGATCAACGGTGAAGCCGAATCAAATGCCCGGGTATCTACCTATATGCGTAATTTGTCTTCCTCGGAGTGGCTCAAGGATCCGAACCTGACGGTCATAGAAATTGAAGACAAAACGGTTAACCGTATCAGCACCTTTACCCTGACGGTGCAACAAACCTCTCCCAACGCTACCGAGGAAGAGAGTGATGATGGAGGTCTGAAATAATGAATTGGGACGACATCCAGCACCATCTCGAACCAGACAATATCGGCACGGCGCCGATCGGAATCAAACTAGGTGTATTCATTACCCTGTTTGTAATGATAATTGCTGCAGGCATTTACTTCGATACCCAGGATCAGCTCAAGGTTCTGGAAAGACATGAAAAGAAAGAAATCGAGCTCAAGGAAGAATTCAAAGTCAAAGCTGACCAGGCTGCCAAACTTGAACTCTACAAGGAGCAGCTAGCGGAAATGGAAGCGTCTTTTGGCGCGTTACTGCGCCAGTTACCCGAGACCACCGAGGTCGAATCATTGCTCATCGACGTATCACAAACTGGCCTCGCCGCAGGACTCGAGGTCAAAAAGTTCAAACCCAGCGCAGAAGAGAAAAAGGGCTTCTATGCCGAGTTGCCGATTTCGCTCGAAGTCTCCGGTTCCTACCACCAGCTCGCCACCTTTATCAGTGGCATCGCGTCACTACCACGAATCGTTACGATCAGCGACATGAAACTGGAACCTTTCGAAAAGAAGGAAGAGATAAGCACCTCTGGCAAACTGAAAATGTCGGCCACGGCGAAGACCTATCGTTACCTTCAGGAGGATGAGCAATGACAGGAAAGTTAAAGTCTCTGCTGAAAATCACACTGCTGGGCGCGTTTGCCGTCCTTCTCACTGGTTGTGGTGAGGGCCTCGGTGACCTGCAAAATTTTGTTTCACAAATCAGGGCCAAACCACCAGGCCGCATCGAGCCCATACCCGAGTTCCAGCCTTATCAGAGCTTCGAATATACCTCGCACGATTTGCGTGATCCGTTCAAGCTGGTTGATTTCAGACGTCCCGAGGAGAACCCGGAAGAAATTGCCGCCCTCGGCAGTGGACTGCGACCCGATATTGACCGGGTGAAAGAACCGCTGGAAGACTTCCCGCTGGATACGCTGCGCCTGAAGGGAACCATAGACGATAAAGATGGCGTCAAATGGGGGCTGATATTTGCCCCCGATAACACCATACATCGAGTTATCGAAGGTAACTACATGGGCCAGAACCACGGCCGGATTATCTCGGTATCCGACCAAAACATTGATTTGACTGAAATTGTCCCAGACGGACTCGGAAATTATATCGAACGCTCGTCAGCTGTCGCGCTAATCGAGTAACGAGAGGAAACACCAATGAACAGTGTTAGTAATAAGATGAAGTTGACCCGGTTACTTAAAGCCTCTCTGGCGGGAATATGCCTACTCGCTTTTGGCGACGTTTCGGCGCGAGCCCTGATCGGTCTCGATTATTCGGTAATGACCGGGAACACGGTGCAGGTCGTATTTACTTTCGACGATACCGCGGTTGCACCGCGAACCTTTACTATTGATGAGCCCGCACGCATCGCTCTCGATTTTAGCGACACCGACAACAAACTTGAGCAACGCAGTATGCAGGTTGGCATCGGTGCGATGCAAAGCATTGTTTCAGCAGCTTCAAAAAACCGCACTCGTGTGGTGCTTAACCTTTCGCAGAAAGCCAATTACACCACCAACGTCAGCGGAAACCAGGTAGTAATTACCCTCGCTGGCAGCGGACAATCGGCTGCGGCCGCCGCGGCAACAACCGCCAGTGCCTCAACCGAGAGCCTGGCTCAATCATCACCTGCGGTGTCAGCTGTTGCCAAAGGTATTACCAATATTGATTTCAAGCGCGGCCCGAATGGCGAAGGCCGCGTAATTATTGACCTCACCACTACTTCTATCAGTACCGACGTCTGGCGTGAGAATAACGTCATCCACCTCGAAATGATTGCTTCAAAGTTACCCGACGAACTGCAACGGCGTATGGATGTCAGCGACTTTGCGACGCCGATCAATCACATCGACTCGATCCAGGACGGCTCCAATGTTCACATGACTATTAGTTCGAATGGTGATTTTGAACACCTTGCCTACCAGACAGACCGGGTTTACACGATCGAGGTTGCGCCTATTTCCAAGGAAGAAGAGGAAAAGAAAAAGAAGGCGAAATTCGGATTTACCGGGGAACGTCTGTCGCTCAATTTCCAGGACATCGAAGTACGTTCGGTGTTACAGCTGCTCGCTGACTTCACCGGTCTCAACCTGGTGGTCTCGGATTCAGTTGAGGGTAACCTGACATTACGTTTGAAAAATGTCCCCTGGGATCAGGCGATGGATATCATTCTGAAAACCAAGGGCCTGGATCAACGCAAGGCCGGTAATGTAATTCTGATCGCGCCCACCGATGAAATTGCCGCGCGTGAAAAACTCGAACTCGAGGCCCGCGCGCAGGTAGAAGAACTCGAACGTCTGCGCACCGAGTATATAAAGGTTAACTATGCCAAAGCGGCCGATTTGGCCGATCTGCTCGCGCTGACGGATAATGCGATCCTGTCGCCACGCGGTTCGGTAAGCGTCGATGAACGCACCAATACCCTGCTGGTCAAGGACATCAACTCCAGTCTGCTGAACGTTCGTACCCTGCTCGCCGAGCTGGATATTGCGGTACGCCAGGTATTGATCGAATCACGCGTGGTCATCGCCAATGACGACTTCAGCAAGGAACTCGGGGTGCGCTTTGGCGTCGCCGGTAGTAGCGGTGGTGATGGCTCGGTGATAGGTAATGGTGACGTTAACGCGATTACCTCGGGTAGCCTGACCGGCGTTACCAATATTGCAAACGGCAATGCCTTCAACGCGCTGGATAGCCTTAACGTGAACTTGCCGGTGCAGAACCCGGCCGGTAGTTTCGGCCTGGCCCTGGCCAAGTTACCCATCGGCATGCTGCTTGAGATGGAACTTTCGGCGGCACAGATCGAAGGCCGTGGTGAAGTGGTCTCCAGTCCGCGGGTAATCACCGCCGACTCACATACCGCAAGAATCGAACAGGGTGTCGAAATCCCCTACCTTGAACTCGATGATGGCGACGCCACCCTGAAGTTTAGAAAGGCGGTGCTGTCCCTCGAGGTTACGCCACAGATTACGCCTGACGACCGCGTCATTATGGATCTCGACGTACACAAGGATAACGTGGGTGAACAGGTATCATTTGGTGCCGGACTATCCGCGCCGAGTATCGATACCCGTGAAGTTCAGTCACAGTTGCTGGTCGATAACGGTCAGACCGTG
>JBATHL010000107.1:0-7563 GCA_049666745.1 Gammaproteobacteria bacterium | reverse complement strand
AGATAGCCGGCTTTGCGATGGCGATTCGCCTGCTGGTCGATGGCCTGGGTGATTTACAGGTGGACTGGTCGCAAATGCTGACCGCACTTGCGATTGCGTCGATGGCACTGGGCAATATCATTGCGATAGCGCAAACCAACTTTAAACGCATGCTGGCCTATTCGACGATTTCCCATGTCGGCTTCATCCTGTTGGGCCTCTTGTCCACCACCGCAAACGGCTACGCCTCGGCAATGTTTTATACCATTACCTACACGATTACCGCTTCAGCCGCATTCGGCGTTTTACTGGTGTTGAACCGCAAAGGCTGCGAGGCCGAGAATATCAGCGACCTGTCCGGTCTGAACGATGGCAATCCCTGGTATGCGGCCTTACTCGCGATCGCCATGTTTTCGATGGCGGGGGTACCGCCAACGGTCGGTTTCTATGCCAAGCTCAGCGTGCTGCAGGCGGTGATTCAGGTTGATCTGCTTTGGTTGGCGGTAGTCGCGGTGCTGTTTTCGGTGATAGGGTTGTTCTACTACCTGCGGGTGATCAAGGTGATGTATTTCGACAAACCGGCGGCGGAGCAAACCACCACAATCAAGGAAGCACTGGATGTAAAAGTGTTGCTCAGCGCGAACAGCCTGAGCCTGATCCTGCTGGGTGTCTTTCCGTCTTCATTGATGGCTTATTGTATTCTCGCTTTCAGCTAGACTTTTGCTTCGAACGCCCGGGGACGCGGTCTATTGCCGGGCTCCGGTTGGGCCATCCATGGCCCGGTCCCGCGACGTCCTGTCGCTAGTCGCCCGTCAATAGACCGCTTCCCCGGACTTCAAGTATCCAGTGTCGACGATTGATCTGGCTTTAGGAAAAGTATTTGATATATGGGATAGTAAACCCTTGTAAATTTAGTCCAACCTAGCTATTATTCTGCGCCTCTGATGCGGGGTGGAGCAGCTTGGTAGCTCGTCGGGCTCATAACCCGAAGGTCGTAGGTTCAAATCCTGCCCCCGCTACCAACTTTTGCTGGTATCGGAGATGAACTAAGCAGGGGCAAAGGTCGTAGACCTATGCGGCCCGGTTAAATCCTGCCCCCGCTACCAACTTTCGTTGGTGAGAGTTCAAAGATTTATTTAACTGGCTCAGTGGATATTGGTTCTACAGCAGTCAGCAGTCAGTTAAAAGGCCCTTATGGGCCTTTTTTTGTTGGTTTTCTGGAGGTAAATCGGTGCGGGACTTTAGCAAGCTTTTCGAGCCGGTAGTTGAGTCGATGGGTTACGAACTGGTCGGCGTCGAGTTTCAGGGCGCAGGCGGTCACGGTACGCTGCGTGTTTATATCGATCGCGACAGTGGTGTGAGCCTGGACGATTGTGCGGCAATCAGCCATCAGATCAGCGGCATTCTGGATGTCGAGGAACCGATCAAACAGGCCTACGATCTGGAGATTTCATCCCCGGGTATCGATCGGCCTTTGTTTAAGCTGTCGGATTTTGAACGTTTTACCGGTAAGACCGCCCGTATCAAGCTCGCTGTAGGTTTACTGGGGCGTAAGAATTTCAGAGGTAAGTTACAGGGAGTTGCTGACTCGAAACTGGTAACCATAGAGGTAGATGGAGAAATATTCGATCTGCCTTATGCCGATATCGATAAAGCGAATCTGGTCGGAGATTTTTAAATCGAAGAAGGTCGGATGCCTTGCACGGCGTTCGGACTGTGAACAAATTAAGAGTAATGACGATGGAAAATAAAGAAATCCTGTTAGTAGCAGATACCGTCTCCAACGAGAAGGGAGTGGATCGTGAAATTATTTTTGAAGCGATCGAAGCTGCCCTTGCGTCGGCAACACGGAAGAAACATCAGCAGGATATAGAAGTACGGGTCGATATCGATCGTACCAGCGGTGATTACGATACCTTTCGTCGTTGGGAAGTAGTCGAGCCTGCTGAAAACGGGGGTCTTGAAGAACCGCTGCACCAGATCACCCTCGAGGCAGCGCAGATTGATGAACCGGACATACAGCTCGGCGATTTTGTCGAAGAGCAGATCGAGTCGGTAGAATTTGGACGTATCGCGGCGCAGACGGCAAAGCAGGTCATCGTGCAGAAGGTGCGCGAAGCGGAGCGCCGTAAAGTAATCGATGCCTATACCGATCGAGAAGGTTCGCTGGTCATGGGGCAGGTTAAACGCGTCGAGCGCGGCAATGTCTATGTCGATCTCGGTGATAATGCCGAGGGTTTTATCCCACGTGAGGAAATGATTCCCCGCGAATCGGTACGTCCCGGAGATCGCGTGCGCGGTTACCTGTATAAAATTGCATCCGAGGTACGCGGGCCACAGTTATTCATCAGTCGCACCGCGCCTGATTTTCTGGTCGAACTGTTTAAACTGGAAGTTCCGGAAGTGGGGCAGGATTTAATCGAAATAATTTCCGCCGCGCGCGACCCTGGAATGCGTGCCAAGATTGCGGTTAAGAGCAACGATCCACGCATGGATCCGGTAGGCGCCTGCGTTGGCATGCGGGGTTCACGGGTACAGTCAGTTTCCAACGAACTGGCCGGTGAACGGGTTGATATCATACTTTGGGATGATAACGCGGCACAGTTCGCGGTAAATGCGATGTCACCCGCGGAAGTGACCTCCATCGTAATTGATGAAGAGGCGAATTCGATGGATATCGCGGTACCCGAGGACAAGCTTTCCCAGGCGATTGGTCGCGGCGGTCAGAATATCAAGCTAGCCAGCCAGCTAACCGGATGGACCCTCAATGTCATGGATGAGTCGGCGGCAGAAGAGAAGTCGGAAGGTGAGTCGCGTCAATTGGTCGAAAACTTCATGTCGCAACTTGATGTCGATGAAGAAGTCGCAATTATCCTGGTGCAGGAAGGCCTGACTACCATCGACGAAGTGGCTTACATCCCTGAAGCCGAACTCATCGAGATCGATGAATTCGACGAAGAAATTGTACAGGAACTGCGTGGTCGAGCACGCGATGCCCTGCTGACCATGGCGATTGCGCGTGAAGAGACCGCCGAGGCCGGGGAACCGCAGGATGATTTACTAAACATGGAATTTATGACCGGTGAGCTTGCACAGAAACTTTCACGGCTAGGCATTTGTACCATGGAAGATCTTGCCGAGCAGTCTACCGATGAGCTGGTAGAAATTGAAGGCATAGATACCGAGTTTGCGGGTAAATTGATTATGAAAGCCCGCGAACCCTGGTTTGCCGAGGCGGAAACTGAATAGGTTTGCAAGGCAGCTGCGGAAAAATTAAGCGAGTGGACAGATAATCATGGCATATGTAACAGCTAAACAACTTTCTGAAGTTATCGGCGTCGGTATCGAAAAATTACTGGACCAGCTTAACGCTGCCGGGGTTGAGGTCAAAGATGCGGACGATCCGATTTCCGATGAAGACAAGATGAAGTTGCTGGAGTCGCTGCGCAGCAGTCATGGTAAGGAAGATGACACCGGGCCGAAGAAAATAACGCTGCGCCGCAAGAGTAAAACTGAGCTCAGGGTCGCCGGCAGCTCGGGACGTAATGTCACCACCAAGACGATTAATGTAGAAGTACGTAAGAAACGTACCTATGTTCGCCGTGCCGATGTCGAAGCTGAGGAAGCCAGGTTAGAAGAACAGGCCGAAGCCGAAGTCGAAGAGCAGAACAAGGCTGTGCAACAACAGGCAGAGGATGAAGTCAGGCAGGTTGAAGAAGCGGCGCAGCAGCAGGTAGAGGCCGCCAGGCTTGCCCAGGAAGAGGCAGTTCGTGCCGAGGCCGAAAAGAAAGCTTATGCAAAAAGTCTGCAGGAAGTAGAAGTCGCGCAAAAGGTAATTGAACAACAACGCGCCGAAGCCGAGGCTGCCAAAGCGGCTGAAGAAGCGGCACGTGTGGCGCTTGAAGCCGCCGCCGCGGCCAGTGCGGCTGCAGCCGCGACCGACAAGCCCGGCAAGCATGGTAAACATGATGACAAGGGTACGCGTTATGGACGCAAGGAATTGCATGTCAAGGAATCAGCGCATCAGCCGAATCGAAAGCAGAAATTCAAGAAGGGGCAGAGGCAGGTACATGATATTAAAAACCTGCATGGTTTTGAAAAACCGACCGCTCCCGTGGTACGAAACGTAGAAATTCCCGAGGCGATAACGGTTGCTGATCTCGCGCAACGCGTCGCTATAAAGGCCGGTGATGTAATCAAGGTGCTGATGCAAATGGGCACCATGGCGACGATTAACGAAGTGCTCGATCATGATACCGCGACGCTGGTGGTTGAAGAACTGGGACATAATGTTGTCGCCGCCGCCAGCGATGATGACTTCGAAAAAGAATTACAGGTTAGCGCCGAACAAGAGGGCGAAGACAAGGTAACGCGTCCTCCGGTGGTTACCATCATGGGGCATGTTGATCATGGTAAAACCTCGTTACTGGATTACATTCGTAAATCGCGAGTGACCTCGGGCGAAGCGGGCGGAATCACCCAGCACATCGGTGCATACCATGTCGAAACTGACAAGGGGATTATTACATTCCTCGATACCCCGGGCCATGCCGCGTTCTCAGCGATGCGTGCTCGCGGTGCCCAGGCGACCGATATAGTGGTGCTGGTTGTCGCCGCTGACGATGGAGCGATGCCACAGACCAAGGAAGCTGTTGAACACGCCCGTGCTGCCGGCGTCCCGATGGTCATTGCGGTTAACAAGATTGATAAAGAGAATGCCGATCCTGATAGAGTGAAAAATGACCTCGCCGCGCTCGAAGTTATCCCGGAAGAGTGGGGTGGTGAGAATATTTTCATCAATGTTTCTGCAATCACTGGTGAAGGCGTCGATGCCTTGCTGGACGCTATTCTGCTGCAGGCCGAAATTCTCGAACTCGAAGCAGTCGATAAGGGAAATGCCAAGGGGATCGTGGTTGAAGCCACACTCGATAAGGGTCGTGGGCCGGTCGCTACCGTACTGGTGCAGTCTGGTTTGTTGAAGCAGGGGCAGTTACTGCTCGCCGGAACCCAGTTTGGACGAGTTCGCGCGATGTATGACGAGTCGTCTAACAGCGTTAAATCTGCGGGACCTTCGATGCCAGCGGTCGTACTTGGCCTATCGGGTGTACCGAATGCTGGCGACGAAGTGTTCGTCGTCGAAAATGAGCGTAAAGCGAAGGAATTTGCCGAGACTCGAGAAGCCAGGATCAGGGAAAACAAACTCTCCGACCAGCAAAAAGCGAAACTGCAGGGCATGTTCGATGCAATGGCTGAAGGCGAAGTCGCGGAAATCAACATTCTGATTAAAGCCGATGTCCAGGGTAGTTCGGAAGCAATTCGCGAATCGCTGGAAAAGCTTTCTACCGATGAAGTACGCGCCAAGCTGGTTTCGACCGGAGTCGGTGGTATCAACGAATCCGACATAAATCTGGCCGCTGCGTCGGATGCAATTGTGATTGGATTTAACGTGCGTGCCGATGCAGCCGCGAAACGCGTTGCAGGGGATCATGGGATTGAAATTCGTTACTACAGTGTAATTTATGACATTATCGACGATATCAAAGCGGTGATGTCGGGCATGTTGTCCCCCGAGCAGCAGGAAAAAATTATTGGTCTGGCCGAGGTCAAGGATGTATTCCGCTCGCCCAAGTTCGGTGATGTTGCCGGCTCGATAGTGGTCGAGGGTGTGGTGCGTAAAGGTCAGCCGATTCGTGTTCTGCGTGACAATGTGGTCATTTATGAAGGTGAACTTGAGTCACTGCGGCGCTTCAAAGATGCGGTCGAGGAAGTGCGCATGGGGACCGAGTGTGGTATCGCCGTGAAGAACTACAATGACGTAAAACCAGGCGATCAGATCGAAGTGTTTGAGCGCATCGAAGTGGCGCGTAGTCTCGACTGAGAAAACCGGGATGCCGAAAGAATACCCGCGCAGCGACCGTTTAGCCTCGCAGATTCAGCGTGCACTGGCCAGCCTTGTGCAAAGTGGTTTAAAGGATCCGCGCCTGACCATGCCGAGCATACTGGAAGTTCAGGTGAGCAAGGACCTGTCCCATGCACGAGTCTTTTTCAGCGTGTTGGACGCAGCGGATGCGGCTGACTGCCTGCAGGCTTTGAATCGAGCTAGCGGTTTCCTGCAGCGTGAGATCGGCAAGAGTCTCAAAACCCGCATTACGCCCAAACTCAGTTTTGTCTATGACGACACCGATATACGTGGGCGCGAGTTATCAGACCTGATCGACTCGGCGGTTGCCAACGACAAGGTCAAAGCCAACCAGTAATGGGCAAGCGGGGCAGATCCAGGGACTATCGTGATGTCGACGGTATCCTGATTCTGGATAAACCGATTGGTTGCAGTTCAAATCAGGCCCTGCAGCAGGTGCGTAAACTCTACCGAGCACGCAAGGCGGGTCACTGCGGCAGCCTGGATCCGTTGGCTAGCGGTGTCCTGCCGGTCTGTCTGGGTGAGGCCACCAAATTTTCCAGTTATTTGCTCGGTGCCAACAAGACTTATCGCGCCACCTGCCGGCTAGGCGAGACCACGACAACTGGTGATGCTGAAGGCGAAGTCCTGGAGTGCAGACCAGTACAGGTTGATAAAACGCAGATCAATCAGTGTTTTGCGCAATTCGTCGGTGAGATTGAGCAGATTCCACCCATGTACTCGGCGCTTAAACATCAGGGAAAACGCCTCTATCAACTGGCTCGCGAGGGTAAGGAGGTGGAGAGAAAACCCCGCCAGGTAACGATTTACCACCTGACATTGCTATCTTTTTCGGCCGACTGTCTATCGTTCGAAGTGTCCTGCTCCAAAGGCACTTATATCAGGACCCTGGCCGAAGACATCGGTGCCTTGCTGGGATGCGGAGCACACCTTACGGCACTGCGTCGCACGACGGTCGACGCCTTTGTTGATCAGGATGCGGTTACGCTTGAGCAATTACAGTTACTGGAGCAACAGGGCAGGCACCAGCTGGACGATATATTGTTGCCCGTAACGACCGCATTAACACAGTTTCCCGAGCTGACATTGAACGCATCATCCAGCCTCGAGATTTGCCAGGGAAAACGGATTCACCTGGGCGCATCCGGGCTGGTTGGACTATGCCGGCTGATGACCGATGAGGGTCGTTTTATCGGCCTGGGTAAGGTTGATCCAGATGGCGAATTGGCGGCAAAAAGATTAATGAATACAGCAAGATAGTGTTAATCGGGCAGGTGCCTGACAATTACCCGGATTATTCCGCTGAAAGTTCTTGTTACCGCCTGCCCAGATAGGTAGAATACCAGCCTTTTTCGGGCCTACAGAGGTTTATCCATGTCAATGTCAGCTGAACAGAAGGCTGCAATTATCGGCGACTACCAGCAAGCCAAGGGTGATACCGGATCACCTGAAGTGCAGGTTGCGCTATTGTCGCATCAGATCGGTCATTTGACTGAACATTTCAAAAAGCATATTCATGATCATCATTCGCGTCGCGGATTGTTGAAGATGGTCAACCAGCGTCGCAATTTACTGGATTATCTGAAATCCAAAAATCAGCAGCGTTACAAAGATTTGATAGCAAAGCTCGGATTGCGTCGTTAACAGGTGAGATAATAGTGAAT
>JBATHL010000106.1:0-6082 GCA_049666745.1 Gammaproteobacteria bacterium | reverse complement strand
GGCTGAACGGGAGCGGTATCAAAATCTGTACCGTTCCAATTCCAGTAAGAGAGGGATATCGATTCGAAAAAGCCTTCTGGGTCGTTTACCGTCGCCAAATCAAGATCATCAAAGATAAAAGACAACGAAGCGGACTGAGCTGGAACCTTTCCGGTTAAATCAAAGAATATGTTCATTTGCAGGGCATCGGCGTCGTCATACCCGGAACCATATCCTTTATCCCAGCAGGTACCGGCTATCCCATTAACTTTTGGCCATGAGCCACATTCACTGACAGCGGTTACACCATAAGTCCCGTTAGTACCGTCCCTTAGTGGAATATAATATTTGATCCCGTTGTCTAAACTTTCGCCGTCTCCAAGTGATCCAACCATGGTTTCGCTGCCAGCAGAACCGACGGCAATGCCAGTAATGCCCGGATTCACGGAGACAGCGCTAGCTGCACCAGCCCAGAATAAAGCAATAAGGGGTAATGCAAGCCAGGTTGAACATTTTTGTATCTTCATTAGGTCGATTCCGATTTAAGTCCATGCGATCAAACGGGAGTTATCCCAAGTCTCTGAATTGTGCTCCAGTGCAGTGGAATTCGAATCACCCAAACGGGGTAAATTGGAGCTAATTCAAAGGCTTAATAGCGGGTTTAGATCAATTCTGTGAGCCGGCTCACAGTCCTGTAGCCAGAGGTCGAGACGACCAAGAAGCCTTCCCCGCCCGATTCAATGTCATTCCGGCGCAGGCCGGAATCCAGTCATCAAATCGCGCGCAGCGCACCGCTTTTACTGGATCCAATCGTCCTGTGCTGGATCCCGCGGTTAAACCGCGGGATGACATTAAAGGGGCAGGGACGACTTCAGGGTCGAGCCGCGGGATGACATTAAAAGCGGCGTCATTCCGGCGCAGGCCGGAATCCAGTCGTCAAATCGCGCGCAGCGCACCGCTTTTACTGGATCCAATCGTCCTGTGCTGGATCCCGCGGTTAAACCGCGGGATGACATTAAAGGGGCAGGGGCGACTTCAGGGTCGTGGCGCGGGATGACAGAGAAGGGGGCGGGTTAGATGGCCTTGGCGAGCAGGTCGAGGCTTTCCTTGGCGTCACCGAACAGCATGCGCGTGTTTTCCTTGACGAACAGCGGGTTATCGACACCGGCGTAACCGGCCGCCATGCCGCGCTTGAGCACCACGGTGGTATGACCTTTCCACACTTCGAGTACCGGCATGCCGGCGATCGGACTGTCGGCGTCTTCCTGCGCCAGCGGATTCACCGTATCGTTGGCACCCACCACGATGGACACGTCGATGTCGGGAAAATCGTCATTGATTTCGTCCATCTCGAAAACGATGTCATAAGGCACCTTGGCTTCCGCGAGCAACACGTTCATGTGTCCGGGCATGCGCCCTGCCACCGGATGAATCCCGAAACGCACATTGACGCCCTTCTCGATCAGGGTCTTCGAAATGTCCGCGATCGCATGCTGCGCCTGCGCGGTGGCCATGCCGTAACCGGGAATCACCATGACCTCCTTGGCCTGGCTCAACAGTTCGGCGACGCCCGCGGTATCGATAGTCTGCACATCGCCCTCGATGCTGGCGCCAGCGGAAGAACCGCCGGCAGTGCCGAAGCCCCCGGCAATCACGCTGATGAACTGCCGATTCATCGCCCGGCACATGATGTAACTCAGGATAGCGCCACTACTGCCGACCAGCGCGCCGGTGACGATCAGCAGATCATTCGACAGCATGAACCCGGTCGCGGCCGCGGCCCAACCGGAGTAACTGTTCAGCATCGAGATCACGACCGGCATATCGGCGCCGCCGATCGCGGCCACCATGTGGACGCCGAACAACATGGCGATGGCGGTCATTATCAGCAGGTAAATCATCGCCTGTTGATGATCAACTTCACCGACGAACTTGATCGCAACGATAATCACCGCGACAAACATCACCAGGTTGAGCCAGTGGCGTGCCGGCAACAGCATCGGTTGTCCACCCAGCATGCCGCTCAGCTTGCCATAGGCGATCACCGAGCCGGTGAAGGTCAGCGCGCCGATGGCAATGCCGATGTAAACCTCGATCTCATGGATGGTTTTATCGACCCCGGTAAATTGCAGCGACGTATCCATGAAATTGGCAAAACCGATCAACACCGCGGCGAGCCCGACCAGGCTGTGCAGGATCGCCACCAGTTCCGGCATCTGCGTCATTTGCACCCGGCGTGACAGGACGAAGCCGAGCGCACCGCCCGCCACCATGATCACGATCAATATTTCGAGCTTGTTGCTGACGAATGCGGCGATGGTCACCAGCACGGCGATAATCATGCCGACGATGCCGAACATGTTGCCACGGCGCGCGGTGTCGTTGGTCTTCAGGCCACCGAGCGCAAGAATAAACAGCGCTGCCGCGCCGAGGTATGAAACCGTAATCAGGCTGGGAGACATGGCCGCTTACCCTCTGAACATCTGCAACATGCGTTGCGTGACCGAGAAGCCACCGACGATGTTGATACAGGTTATGAACACCGCGATTGCGGCGAGTATGAAGATCAGGTTATCGGGCGCTGAAATCTGTGTCAGTCCCCCGAGAATGATGATACTGCTGATCGCATTGGTGACACTCATCAGCGGCGTATGCAGGCTCGGACTGACGTTCCAGATCACCATGTAACCGATGAAACAGGACAGCACGAACACGGTGAAATGAGCCATGAAGGACGGTGGCGCCACCTGCCCCAGTCCGAACAGGGCAAGTCCGGCCAGCATTACCGGCATCCACGCACCCTTCATTACCTTGACGAACGCACTCGGCTCCGCCTCGATTTTTTCTTCAGCCGCGGACTCGTCTTTGAGTATTTGCCCACCGAAGCTCGGCTTGCGTTCCGCACCGACGGCAATCACCGGAGGCGGCCAGGTCACTTCGCCCTGGTGAACCACGGTCGCACCGCGCACGACCTCGTCTTCCATATCGATCTCGGTGCAACCATCGGCATTGGGACATAATTCCATGATCAGGTTGTAGATGTTGGTCGCATAGAGCTGACTCGACTGCGCCGCGAGCCGACTCGGCAGGTCGGTGTAGCCGACGATATTGACACCGTACCTGGTCACCACCTTGCCGGGTACCGTTCCTTCGCAATTACCGCCTTGCTCGGCCGCCAGGTCGATGATTACACTGCCGTCTTTCATACTCATCACCATCGCGTTGGTGATCAGCTTGGGCGCCGGTTTACCGGGAATCAACGCGGTGGTGATAATGACATCGACATCACGCGCCTGTTCGGCGAACAACGCCATTTCGGCATCGATGAATTCCTTGCTCATGACCTTGGCGTAACCACCCTCGCCGGTACCATCTTCCTCGAAATCGAGCTCGAGGAATTCGGCATCCATACTCTGAATCTGGTCTTTCACTTCAGGCCGGGTATCGAAGGCGCGCACGATGGCGCCGAGTGACTTGGCGGTGCCGATGGCCGCGAGACCGGCAACACCGGCGCCAATAACCAGGACCTTGGCCGGGGGGACCTTACCCGCGGCGGTAATCTGCCCGGCGAAAAATCGACCGAACAGGTTGGAAGCCTCGATCACCGCACGATATCCGGCGATATTGGCCATCGAACTCAGCGCGTCCAGTTTCTGCGCGCGGGAAATACGCGGGATGCTGTCCATTGCCATCGCGGTAGCCTTCTTTTTGGCGAGCTGTAACAGCAGTTCCTTGTGCTGCGCCGGCCAGATAAAGCTGATCAGGTTGGCGCCCTTCTTCATTAAATCGACTTCGTGCCGATCCAGATCATTATTGTGCTCCGGGGGACGTACCTTGATGATAACGTCTGCTGACCAGACGCTTTCTGCATCCTCACCGATTCTGGCACCGGCTTCGCTGAAAACATCGTCGCTGAAACTCGCGCCGGCACCGGCGCCGGCTTCGACCATCACCTCGAACCCGGCCGCAATGAACTTCTGCACCACCTCGGGCGACGCGGCTACGCGTCTTTCCCCGGCATGAATTTCCGCAGGTATTCCTATGATCATTTGTTGCTGCCCCTGATTTGCTTTGTAAGTGAAAAGTGACTGCTAGAACCAGCGCGTCTGAATATACCCAATATCCGGGTATTGTGTAACAGAATTCATTCTGCTCCGTTCAGCTGTTCTCGTGGACACCCTTATCGTATGCGTGCATCATTCTGCACCAAACCTCTACCCCTGATCATGCGATTATCCGATTCAAGCTATGCAATTTTTAGATTCTATCCTGCAAAAGGCCCGTGACCATCGGCAAACTATCGTCCTCGCCGAGGGTGAAGACCCGCGCATCATCACCGCCGCGCAACGCGCGCAGGCTGATGGTATCGCAAATTGCGTGCTCATCGGCAAGAGCGACATTATAAAGCAGCAGGCCGATGAGTCAGGGGTTCGCTTAACCGACATTAGAATCGAAGACCCGGGCAGCTCACAATATCACCAAAGATATAGTCAGGAACTGTGGCAACTGCGCAAGCACAAGGGCATGAGCCTGCAAGAGGCCGAGCAGCAGGCCCTGGATCCACTGTGTTTTGCCGACCTGATGCTGCGCGCCAACCACGCCGATGGTTCGATTGGCGGCGCAGTTTACACCACTGGTGACCGGGTTCGTTCGGCGCTTACAATCGTCGGCGTCCAGCCTGGTTACAATTCGGTATCGAGCTTCATGTTGATGCTGTTTGAAGCCGCGCACCATGAGCCTAAACAGGCTATGGTGTTCGCCGATTGCGGCCTTCTGGTCGATCCCGACGCGGCGCAGCTGGCTGAAATCGCGGTCGCTACCGCCAATTCGGCGCGCCAGTTCATCGACGATGAACCACGCGTCGCAATGCTGTCATTCTCTACCGATGGCAGTGCCATGCATCCCCTGGTGGAGAAGGTGCGCGATGCTACCGAGCAGGCCCGCCGGCTGATGCCCGACATCGCGGTAGAAGGCGAAGTCCAGCTCGATGCGGCAATCGTGCCTGCGATTGCCGCGCAGAAGATTTCCGACTCGCGGATCGGGGGTCGTGCGAACGTGTTGATATTTCCTGATCTAAATGCCGGCAATATCGGCTACAAGCTGGCCCAGCGGTTCGGTGGCGCGATTGCGATCGGGCCGATTTTACAGGGACTGAACCGCCCCGCCAACGACCTGTCTCGCGGCTGCGATACCGACGACGTCTATTACCTGATCGCGCTCACCGCGGTGCAATCCCGGGCTTAGCCGCACCTGCGGTATCCTCAAACCCTACCGTGTCATTCCGATACGTCTGGCCACCGCGCAAGCGGGAATCCTGGCACCATTATGAGATCCCCGCTTGCGCGGGGATGACGAGTAGTAGCGCGGGGATGACGAGTAGTAGCGCGGGAGTAACTATCTCAACTGTCATCCCGCGGCTTGACCGCGGGATCCAGCAATGGTCCAGGGGCTCCTGGATACCGCGGTCGAGCCGCGGTATGACATAAAAGATGACCCGGTTGATGCGGGGAAGGTTACGAGATTTCTTCGGGCAGTTCTAGCTTGTCGAGCAGGGCTTCGACTTCCTTGTGCACCGCCAGCATCGATTGCGGGCGAGCCTGCGGGTTAACCGCCATCATTTTTACAATTAATTTTGACACTTCCGGTGAGGCTTCTTCATTGATTTTCATAATTGGCGGCGCGTTACCGTCGCGATGCATAGACAGCACTTCCATCGGCTTACCGATATAGGGTAACTTGCCGCTGAACATGTAATAGGCAATCACTCCCAGTGAGTAGATATCGCTGCGTTCGTCGGCATCGCCGCCCTCGGCACGCTCAGGCGCGAGGTAAGCGGGGCTGCCGATAATCGAACCCGTTTGCGTCAGGGTGGCTTCGGCGGCGGTACCGGCCGAGGCGATACCGAAATCCACGATCTTCACCAGCCATTTATCGTCGATCAGGATGTTACTGGGCTTCAGATCACGATGAATGACCGCCTGTTCATGCGCGGCCGCCATGCCACCGGCGATCTGGAAGAGAATCTTGAGTCCCTCGACGGTCTCGAAAAAGTTGACTTCTTTCAGCACCGCCTCGAGTCCACGGCTGTTGAAATATTCCATGG
>JBATHL010000105.1:0-9140 GCA_049666745.1 Gammaproteobacteria bacterium | reverse complement strand
GTTTTTGTACAGCGCAAACATCGACATGATGAATCCCGGTGTGCAAAAACCGCACTGGGAGCCATGGTAATCGACCATGCTTTGCTGCACCGGATGCAGGCTGCCATCGGCTGCTTTGAGCGATTCCACGGTGAATAGTGCCTTGCCGTCGAGGGTCGGCAGAAATTGAATGCAGGCATTGACCGCTCGATACTCGAGGGCATCGCCCGCCAGTTCCGCAATCACCACGGTGCAGGCGCCACAATCGCCCTCGGCGCAGCCTTCCTTGCTCCCCACGCGCAGCCGGTCTTCGCGCAGAAACTGCAATACGGTGCGCGTCGGCTCGACCCGGTCGAGTTCGATCAGTTCACCATCCAGAATAAAGCGCGGGCTATCCGACATCGTCTAACTGCCGCGGTAAGTCGAGTAGGCCCAGGGGGAAACCAGCAACGGCACGTGATAATGTTGCCCGGCATCGGCGATGCCGAAGCGCAGCACCACCTCGTCAACAAACGGGGGTTCCGGGAGGTCGAGGTTCAGAGCGCGAAAGTAGGTTCCCGCCTGGAACACCAGTTCGTAAACACCCGGCGCAAACGCGTCGCCCTCGAGAATTGGATTATCGAGTCGCCCATCCGCATTGGTGTGGTCGCGACCCAGCTCCTGCAGTTCCGGGGTCACGCGATACAACACGATTTCAACGCCAGGCGCGGGACAGCCGTGCGCGGTATCCAGAACATGTGTTGTCAGCCTCCCCATAATCTACACCCCTCAGTCGTAGACGCGCTAAAGTCGCATTTATCCCATAAATTGTCAACACTTTACCAAATTATTGTTAACAATTTCATTACCGTGCTACACTCGAACGCAAATCAGGCAAGCGACCAGAAACACGATGTCAGCGCAATTCGAAAAACCGGAAAAGTCCAGATTCAGCGAAGACGAGGTACTACGCCAGATCGAACAGGCGGTGCTCGACCATCGCCTGGCGCCCGGCACCAAACTCAAGGAAGTACAACTCGCCGACCTGTTCGGCGTAAAACGAGGCATGATTCGCAAGGTACTGACTCGCCTGGCCCATTCCAGACTGGTGGACCAGACGCCTAACCGGGGTGCCACGGTCGCGAAGCCGTCGGTCAAGGAAGGACAGGACCTGTTCGCCACGCGACGGGTCATCGAATCTGCCATTTTACAAACCCTGATTACCCGGGTCGATGCGCGCAAAATTGCGCAACTCAGGAAATTGCTGCAACAGGAACAGAAAGCTTACCAGCGGGGAAAGTCGGAAAAAGCCTTGGCTTTGTCGGTCGATTTTCATCGTCAGCTCGCCGCGATGGCGGGAAACAGTGTACTCGAGGAATATCTGAACGATATTATTCGCCGCACCCCGCTGGTCATTCTGACGCACCTCGGTGATGACGAGCAGAACCGCTGCCGCAACCAGGAACACGAGGCCATCATCGACGCACTCGAGCAGCATGACCTGAAAACCGCGACCCGGATCATGCATCAGCACTTGCTGCATATCGAAAGCAAGATTCAGCATAAACCGGAAAAACCGCAGGCCGATCTGGCAACCTTGCTGCGACGTCAACCCGAGACGATGCAAACATGAGCGATTATCCACGCGACCTGGTGGGCTACGGGACCAGCCCCCCGCAGGCCGGGTGGCCCGGCGATGCCCGCATTGCGCTACAGTTCGTGCTCAACTACGAAGAAGGCGGCGAAAACAACGTTCTGCATGGCGACCCGGGATCTGAACAGTTTCTCTCCGAGTTAATCGGCGCACAAAGCTACCCCGCGCGTCACATGAGCATGGAATCTGTCTACGAGTACGGTTCACGCGCGGGCGTCTGGCGCTTGCTACGCGAATTCGAGGCACGCGGTTTGCCGCTGACCATTTTTGCCGTGGCGATGGCATTGCAGCGCCACCCCGAACTGGCCACCGAGCTGGTCAGGCTGAAACATGAAATCGCCTGCCATGGATTGCGCTGGATTCATTACCAGGACGTCGACGAGGCGGTCGAGCGCGAGCACATGCAACAGGCGCTCGCCATCATCACCGAACTCACCGGAACCACGCCACTGGGCTGGTACACCGGGCGCGACAGTCCCAACACGCGTCGTCTTGTCGTCGAGCAGGGCGGATTGCTTTACGACTCAGACTATTACGGCGATGACCTGCCACTATGGCAACAGGTCGAAACCAGCAACGGGGAAATCAAACCCCACCTGGTCGTACCCTACACCCTCGATTGCAACGATATGCGCTTCGCCACCGCACAGGGTTTCAACAGTGGCGAACAATTTTTCGACTACCTGCGCGATAGCTTCGACGTGCTCTACGCCGAGGGCGAACATAGCCCGAAAATGATGTCGGTCGGCCTGCACTGCCGCCTGGTCGGCAGGCCGGGTCGTTTCCGCGCACTACAGCGCTTCCTCGATTACGTGCAGTCACAGGAAAAGGTCTGGATATGCCGGCGCATAGACATTGCCCGTCACTGGATAGACAGGCACCCGCCGCAAACCGCATAATCGTTTCATTACCATCCGCATCGATGAAATCAACCACAGCGACCCGACGCACTTCGTCGAGCTACTGGGCGCTATCTTTGAACATTCGCCGTGGGTCGCGGAGCTGGTTTACCCGGAAAGACCGTTTACCTCGCGTCATCAATTGCATCAGGTCATGACCGCCGCGGTCAGGCGTGCGCCCGAGGTACAGCGCATGGCCCTGCTATGCCAGCATCCGGAACTGGCCGGCAGGGAAGCCGATGCGGGCACGCTGACCGATGATTCAAAACGCGAGCAGGCCGGGGCGGGACTCAATCAATGTACTGCCGAGGAACTGTTGACGATAAAATCGCTCAACCAGGCCTACCGCGTAAAGTTCAGCTTCCCGTTCATCATCGCGGTTACCGGGCTCGATAAATTTCAAATCATCGCGGCCATGGAAAATCGCCTGAACAACTCCGTAGAGATCGAATTCGATACCGCCATCGGCGAGGTCGAAAAGATTGCGCGCATTCGTATCGACGCGCTCATCGATGAGTAATATAGACAGGCTGATCAAACGCTCGGTAGTCCATGACGACTGGCAGCCGATACTCCATGAATCATTATTAACGCTGGACCCCGACTATCTCGATTCCCTGCTACGCGACGACGACTGGTTGCCCGGGGTCGATCGATTGCTGGCAGCGTTTCAGCGTGATCGTGCCGGCGTCAGATACCTGCTGATCGGCGAGTCACCCTACCCGCGCAAGGCATCGGCAAACGGAATTGCTTTTTACGACGCCGCGGTCGATAGCCTGTGGAGCGAACAGGGCCTGAGCAAGGCGGTCAATCGCGCTACGTCCTTACGCAACCTGGTCAAAACCGCGTTGCTTGCGCAAGGTCTGCTGCAGCGGGATGCCGGTGGTAAAATCACCCAGGACTCGATCGCGCAGCTCGACAAGCGTGGCCTGATCCAGACCCTGGCCGGGTTGTTCGAAAACCTGGAACGCGCCGGATTTTTGATGCTGAACGCAACACCGGTATTACACCCGCAACGCAAACCCGCACAGGAAGCGCGTTACTGGCTACAATTTCTCGAACGCCTGCTGACCCTGGTTGCCCAAAGTTCGCCGCAACGCATCACGTTGTTGTTGTGGGGCAAGATTGCAAAGCTGGTAGAGGCCATGCCCGCCAGCCAGGCTTACGCCAGGCTGGTGTGCGAACATCCCTACAATATCTCGTTCATCGACAATCCTGACATGCTGCAATTGTTTGCAAAATTGCGGGTTTTGCAACAACCCGGGGCAACCGGTTAACCATAAGCAGAATCACAGGAAAGCCAATTATCTCTCCTCGAAACCGGTTTTTCTGACTTTATTCGGGCAATCTTAAGCTAATCTTCAGCCTGGTCCGCTACAACCAGAGCATGAAAGTTCTCGTGGTTGAAGATTCTAAAAAACTACTGACCTCGCTCAGCGCAGAGTTACGCGAATTCGGCTATGAGGTCGATGTCGTGGTCGATGCCGCCGAGGCGATCAGTTGCGCATCGGAGCGCAGTTACGACGTCATTCTCCTCGACTTGATGTTGCCAAGGGAATCCAGTTTGCTGGTGCTGCATGAACTCCGCGAACTGGATCGAGAGGCTGAGATCCTGATCCTGTCCACGGCTGATCAGATTCATGACCGGGTAACTGCCCTGATCCAGGGCGCCGATGACTACCTGGTTAAACCATTTTCATTTGACGACCTGCACACCCGCATCCAGGTACTGATGAAACGCCGCGCAAAAAACGCTTCAGGGTGACGCTCTCAAATCCATATCCGGATTTCAAATATCCAGCTTCTCCAGTTTATGTGGCATTATTACGCCTCGGAATTTCGGCAACTGACAGGGCAGCCAACATGGACATCCCAAGCTATGAAGACGTACTGCAGGCGCATCAGCGCATCACTCCCTATATCCATCGCACACCGGTACTGACCTCGAGCTATTTGAACCAGTTAAGCGGCGCTGAAATCTTTTTCAAATGTGAGAATCTGCAAAAGGTTGGCGCGTTTAAGGCACGCGGCGCGAGTAACGCCGTATTTGGTCTCAGCGATGCAGATGCCGTCAACGGGGTCGCCACGCATTCGTCCGGGAATCACGCGGCGGCGCTCAGCTTCGCCGCGGCCCGGCGCGGCATCGACGCCACCGTGGTAATGCCCAACAATGCGCCCGCTACCAAGAAAGCTGCCGTAAAAAGCTATGGTGGCAGAATACTCGAATGTGAACCCACCCAGGCCGCGCGCGAGGCCATGCTGGAGCAGGTCATTACCGAAACCGGGGCCGATGCGGTGCATCCCTACGATGATCCGCGCGTCATCGCCGGTCAGGCCACCTGCGCGCTTGAATTGCAGCAGGAGGTCGACCAACTCGATGCCGTGGTCGCACCGGTTGGTGGCGGCGGCCTGATTTCCGGAACCTGCCTGACGATGTCGACAATATCACCGCAAACCCGGATTTATGCGGCCGAGCCGGCAAATGCTGATGACGCCTACCGTTCCTTTCACGCCGGTGAAATCGTCAGGCAGGATGCGCAACAATCCGTTGCCGACGGCTTGAAAACCAACCTGTGTCCGCTGAGCTGGCACTTCGTTTCCAGCTTTGTCAGCGATATATTGCTCGCCAGCGAAAGCGAGATTCTCGATGCGATGTATCTCACCTGGCAACGCATGAAAATTATTATCGAACCGTCGTCCGCGGTACCCCTGGCAATTATTTTAAAGAACAAAGACCTGTTCCAGGGCCAGCGTGTCGGCGTCATTATTACCGGCGGCAACGTCGATATAAAGAATTGTCCCGGCTGCAAGTGAGCGACTGGTATGTCGGCATTCGCGATGGCAGGGTTGAATGCCTGTGGTCGGTTAGCGCCCGTGGTAAGGCCTTTTAGACGACAGCCCTCGTCAGGCAAAAAAAACGCCGGTACGAAACCGGCGTTTTAACAACAACTGCCTGTCGACTTAACGCGCGGCGAGATAGCTGTTCAGATCATCAAGAATCTGTTGCTTGTTCACTTCCGCGCCCATCTCGATCATCGCATCGGCGAAGCGGCCGACGATTTCGTTTATGGTCTCGAAATTCAGATGGTTCAGAATGCCGACGCGGATCTGCGCCGGTTCCGACAAGGTGTTCCAGATCGCGAAACCCGCTTCACGGCAACCCGTAACCAGTGATTTTTCATGACCGGTAAACGCGTCGGGCAGATCGAAAACCACCAGACTGGTCATGTTGGAAGTGACCTTGCAGCCCATCGCTTCGATCGCACTGCGCAGGCCTTTTTCAAAGAACGCGTAGTCGGCCGCTTTTTGTTCACGACCATGCTGCAGCAACAGACGCAGTGCTTCGTGGAAAGACGCAACCGCGTAACCCGAATGCGTGCGATGATAGGCCGCGGTTTCAACATCCTGACCATCGGCAATACACCAGTGACGCGCTTCCAGAATCGGGTGATGCACGTAGGTGTAACAACCACGCTGTCGGAGCAGGTCAATAACCTTGTCATTGAAACTGACCGGAGCGTAAGTCAGCGGCAAGCCCAGGATCCCTTTTTGCGGACAGGAAGCCCAGGTGGTGACCGCCGGATAGTCATCGATATTGAAATAAGCAATGCCAAGACTGGAGACGGCATCGACAATACCCATGGCACCATGCTTTGCACAGGCATCGTTAAAGCCCTGGATATCATTGATCCGGCCACTACCAGTTTCCCAGTGCGCCATGAAAGCCCACATCGGCTTGTGTTCGGCGAGGGCAGCCTCGACGATATCACCAGTGACCGACTCACCATGCGGAACGTTAATAGTGACGACGTTCGCGGGCTTGGGATTTAATGGATCTTTGGCCAGGTCTTCGGGCGTCGATGCCTTCAGACGAATATTGAAGTCGTCGATACCGCTGAAAGTACCATTGACAAAAGCGACCACGCTGTCGCCGGGAAGAATCGGTGAGAAGGCACAGTCAAGGCCATCCCATCCGGTACCACACACTGCGAAGGTGTGGACATTGCTGGTGCCGAAAACTTCGCGCAGCATGACTTTGGCTTCTTTCATGCCACGCACGACGTCTGCCTGCATGTGATCGGCCACACCCGCCGCGGCAAATCTTTCGAGCACGCGTGGATCGGTATTGCCGGGGCCAGGGCCCGCGGCAAGCGTATGTGGAATTTCCAGTTGTGGGAACATATCTAAAACCTCTGGGGATTTCTGGTTAAACTCTGGTTGTGCTGACATTTGCCTGTCTCTCCTATTTTAAAAACGGCTACACCGTGGCACTGGGCCTTACGGCATGTAATTTCCGGCCAGGCCGACCCCGGGGCCACCTGGAAGCTGGTTAATTTCATCGACTATCAGTCGACTGGTACGGCAGCTGCACCTGCGCGCGCGACGATGCCATCTTCATTCGCTTTGGCACCGCTGATGCCGATTGCGCCCACGACTTCGCCCGCGTACTCGAGCAGTTCGCCGCCTTCCAGCGGCATAATTCCGGGCATCTCCAGGTAACCCGGTTGCCCATTGTTAACCCGGTCGGCAAAAATGCTGGTGGGACGCAGGAACAAAACCGCGGCCTTTGCCTTCTTGATGGCAACGTCGATGCTGCCAAGTTGTGCTTTCTCGCGTTGCAGATACATCAGGTGCCCGCCGTCATCGACAATCGCGATAACAACGTTCCAGCCATTGCTGTCGGCTTCCTGTTGTGCCACGGCGGCAACCGTCTTCGCGGTTTCCAGATCGATTTTGTATTTTTGTTGCATATCGGTACCGACTCGAATTAACCCTGGTCGGCGGGCATGCGCCCGCCCAGCACCTGGGTGATTTCCAGGGCGGTCTGGCGAATGGCGTTGCCCAGTTCGCTCAACCGGGTATCGACAATGCGCGCCTTTGGTCCGGAGAGCGAAATCGCCGCCAGTGCCTGGCCGTTCTCATCGAAGATCGGCGCGGCGACACAGCGCAACCCGACCGCATGCTCCTCGTCATCAAGGGCGTAGCCCTGTTGTCGAACCTGTTCCAGCTCCGCGTGCAACGGCGCAGGACTATCGATGGTGTGATCGGTATAGCGTGCCAGCCCGCGCTGCTGCAATATGCGCGTCACCTGTTGCTCCGGCATGCTTGCCAGCAGGGCTTTACCGACGCCCGAGGCGTGGATCGGTGAGCGACTACCCAGCCTTACGATCATGCGCATGACTTCCCGCGACTCGACCTGGCTTATAAAAACCACCTCGCCCTGGTCGATTACACCCAGGTTTACGGTTTCACCGCATTGCTCGACCAGGCGTTGCATATGTGGCCGGGCGCTGGCGACAAAATCGCGTCGATTCAAAAACGCATTGCCGACGGTAAATGTTTTCAGGCCGACAAACCACAACCCCAGTTCAGCATCCTGCTCGACAAAATCGAGCTCTTCAAAAGTACTCAGCAGGCGATGCACGGTAGCTGCCGGCATGCCCAGCTGCTGCGACAAATCGGTCAGATTCACCCCGCCCGGGGCAGCGGATAGCCGCTCTAGCAAAGTCAGCGCGCGAATTAAGGACTGATTTTTGCCATCGCCCGCGCGGTTATTCGGCCCGGGCGGCCTGCCGCGTTTCCTGACGATGTGTGTTACTGAATTTGGCATGGCTCGCAATTTACCAGCATGATTTGGCAGAAACATACCTGAAAACGACACTTAATATATAAAAATATTTTTCAATGCGTGCATAAATTTTATCGATTGTTAACATAAATAACTGTATTTATTAGATAAATTTTAAATTTAGCTTGATATTAAGCTATTTCCATAATATGGAAATAATTTCCAATATTGAGTTAAACGATAATTTTACCGCAGCCTTACCCGCCACACAATGCAGCACCAGAAGCTGTTATTTATGGTCGAAGTAACGAATCATCCGTTGCGGAATCATCGGGCAGCAAACTGCACCGGGTATGCCCCTGCTTCGTTACGCGCTGGATCTTAAAGTAGTCGATAGCGCCCGGAAACAGGGTGTTTCCAGCTGGGACCAATTATGCAAGTACGTTGCCGAACCAGTTTATTGAGCTAATAGCGTGACAGAAGTAAAAGAATTTTTCTTACAAAACAATGACACTGCGCCATAATGTCAGGTTAACCCTATCTTTAGTCTGGAGGCAGGATGCGAATTGCAATATACGGCAGTGGTGGCGTAGGCGCTTATTTCGGCGGGCGTCTGGCGCAAATCGGCAAGGATGTCACTTTCATTGCACGTAACGAGAACCTGACAGCACTGCGCACCCAGGGCCTCAAGGTCGGCAGCATCGCCGGTGATTTCAGTATCGACAAGGTAAAAGTCACCAATAATCCCGCCGAGGTTGGCGTCGTCGACTACGTATTGTGTTGCGTCAAGGCGTGGCAGGTACCGGCCGCGGCCATGGCAATGAAACCGATGGTGGGGCCTGACACCCTGGTTGTGCCACTGCAGAATGGAGTCGAGGCCCCGGCACAACTTGCCAGCGTCCTTGCCCCGGAAAATGTCCTCGGCGGGCTCTGTGCCATCGTCGCATTTCAGGCGGGCCCGGGTCATATCAAACACAGTGGCGCCAACCCGCTGATCCGTTTCGGCCACCTCGACAATCGACCCGATCCACGTGTCCATGCCCTGTCCGAGGTTTTCAAT
>JBATHL010000104.1:0-14683 GCA_049666745.1 Gammaproteobacteria bacterium | reverse complement strand
CCTGGTGCTGATGGATGAAATAGGCCGCGGTACCAGTACCTTTGACGGGCTCGCGCTGGCCTGGGCCTGTGCCGATCACCTGGCACAGAAATCGAATGCCTTTACCTTGTTCGCAACCCATTACTTTGAGTTAACCCAGTTACCCGAACAGTATCCAAATATTGAAAATGTACATCTCGACGCGGTTGAGCATGGCGACGATATTATTTTTATGCACAGCGTGAAACCCGGCCCTGCCAACCAGAGTTACGGTTTGCAGGTGGCACGACTCGCCGGCATACCCGCGCAGACGATTCAGCTCGCGCGCCAGAAGTTGCACCTGCTCGAGCAGCAATCGACCCAGCCGCAGGGAGATTTGTTCCGCCTGCCGGCACCGGTCGAAGATACAACTGCACAGACGCTACTGCTCGAGCTCGAGGCGATTGACGCGGATGAATTGAGCCCCAAACAGGCTCTGGACCTGATTTACCATTTGAAAAACCTTGCCAAATCGTAAAACAGTATTACGATAACCCTGTTGCTTTTTGCGGGCATCAATTTAGACTTCGCCTGCTGCAAACCGAGTGGCCCAGGGGAAAATAATGACATTTGTCGTTCTCGAAAACTGTATCAAGTGCAAGTACATGGACTGCGTCGATGTGTGTCCGGTCGACTGCTTCCATGAAGGACCGAACTTTCTCGTCATCGACCCCGAGGAATGCATCGACTGCACCCTGTGCGAGCCGGAATGCCCGATAGAAGCGATCGTCTCGGAAGATGACATACCTGCAGGGCAGGAGCAATTTCTCGAGCTGAATGAAGAACTTTCCCAAAACTGGCCGGTTATAACCGCGAGCAAACCCCCGCCTGACGACGCTGCCGAATGGGAAGGCGTCCCCGACAAACTACAGTTTCTAGAACGCTGACAGCTGATAGCGGCCTGGCGCTGCGCGCGTCATTTTGACTTTACTCAGGTCGATCTTTAGAATCGATTTTTGATACGGTTTTTTTTCTTAGCAGTTGTTCTCAAATACGTGGATTTGAGTAGAAGGGCAATATGGCCGAATGCAAGTATTATTCATTTTACGCGCTCGCGAAAATTAGCGATCCCGAGTTACTGTACGAGGCGTTTCAGCAACAAATTGCGCCTGGACATACTGACAAAATAGAGATCGAGGTTTTTCAGCATAGCGACAGCCGCTGGAATCGATTAACCCGCAGCGGTGCGCTGGATCAAAATATTCCGCAGCAGATTCTCGCCACCTTAACCCATAGATTCGGGGTACAAGACGTCGGCAGCTGGTACTACGATAGCGAGATCGAGGGCTGGTTCTGCAGCTATAAGCCTCTAACCAGCAAACACTTCGTGCTGCTGGTCAAATGCAGCGACCCCGACAAGTTAATCGAAGAAGAATACCTGCAGTTTCTGTTTCATTTCTATTGCCACCAGCTGCAAATGTTGCAGGGGACTTACCGCGACGCATTAACCGGTCTCTATAATCGCCGCGCCTTCAATGAAAAAATGCTGCAACTGCTTGAACATTCCAACGATTACAAACGCCGCGCGATGAATTTCTCCCCCACGGTTTACGTAATGCTCGATATCGATCACTTTAAATCGGTCAATGACAACATGGGGCACCTTTACGGCGATGAAGTACTGTTACTGTTGGCGCAACAAATGACCGAATCTTTCCGTGAAAACGACCTGCTGTTCCGCTATGGCGGTGAAGAGTTTGCCATGGTCTTAATGGATATTAGTACTGAACAGGCGCAGCAATCGCTACAGCGTTTCAGGGAAAAGATCGCTGCCTATGATTTCCCCAATGTCGACCAGGTTACGATAAGTATCGGCTTTACCCGCTTCGATAAGGACCTTCAGCTGGACGAATTAATCCGCCAGGCTGACAGTGCCCTGTACTACTGTAAAACAACCACCCGCAATGCGGTGCATTCATACCAGGAACTGGTGGAAAAGAAATTAATCCCCGCAGTGAAGGCGGCAAAACCTGCCAGCGTCGAAATTTCCTGATCGCGCATCATTTCAAGCGAGGAAATCGGGGACAGGCCCGTTTTCCGCCAAATATTATTCTGCTGGCACGTAAAGCAACGAAAAAAGTGATCCGTCCGCTTCGAAGGTATGGGCGACGGGTACTCTCAGTCGATAGACTGGTCGAGGAATTTTCTGACAACCGGTGAAAAATGCGCGTCGTCGATCAGGAAAGCATCGTGGCCGTTTACCGAGTCGATCTCGACATAATCAACATCGGTGCCGGTTGCGCGCATGACTTCAGCAATTTCTTTCTGCTGTCGGGACGGGAACAGGATATCGGTTGTTACCCCGACAACCAGTGCCCGGTCAACCTCGAGTTTTGACATGCCATCGCTGATCGACTCGCCATGTTCCGCTATATCGAACCAGTCCATCGCCCGCGACAGGTAAAGATAACTGTTGGGATCGAAACTGTTAATGAATTTCTGGGCGTTATATTCGAGGTAGTTCTCGATTTCGAATTCCCGCTCGAAACGCCTGCCGGTCAGCTTTTCAGCCGGCACGCGACTGCGATCGAACTTGGAATTCCATTCGTCCGCGGCGCGGTAAGACACCAGCCCGAGTTTGCGTGCCAGCGACATACCGACCAATGGCCTGGCATCATCGGCATAGCGTCCCCCGTTCCAGGCAGGATCACTACGAATAATTTCACGCTGCAAAGAACGCAGTGCAATGGTCAGTGGCAAGGCCTGGGTAGCCGCAGAAATCGATACCAGGTAATTGATATGGCCCGGGTACTGCATTGCGTAGGCGATTGCAGACATGCCCCCCATCGACGAGCCTACCGCGGCATGTAACTTCTCCACCCCGAGTTGACGCATCAGATAATATCCGGAGCTCGCGATATCCTCTACGGTTAGGTCCGGAAAATCAGCCCCGTAACTCTCACCGGTTTCAGGATTTACCGATCCCGGTCCGGTACTACCGTAACAGCCGCCCAGCGAATTGGCACAGACGACAAAGAAGCGATCGGTATCGATTGCCTTACCCGGACCGATCATATATTCCCACCAACCGGGTGATGAATCCTGCGCTGACGAAGCCGCATGCGCGCTCGGCGACAAGCCGGTAAAAATCAGTATCGCGTTATCGGCAGCAGCGGATAATTCTCCCCAGGATTCGTAAGCCAGCGTCACTTCGGGCAAACAACCACCGCGCCACATCTTGAAACCGCCTTCTCCCAGGTTTTCGAGCTTCACACGCCGAGTAGCAGCGGTAGTAAAGGTATAGGCGTTTTCTTCGTTTGCCATGAACTAGAACCCGGATCGAATTTCGAGCACAGTAGTTTTATATTTCGAGCATACGTTGCAGCGCAATCCGCGCGTTACTTGCGACGTCCGCGGGTACCAATATCTGGTTAACGATACTGCCTTCAACCAGGTTTTCCAGCACCCAGGCGAGATGCTGTGGATCGATACGAAACATGGTGGAACACATGCAAACCATTGGTGACATGAATTGCACCACCTTGTTTTCACTTGCCAGGGTCTGGTGCAATCGATTGACCAGGTTCAGCTCGGTGCCAACCAGCCATTGAGTATTGGCTTCGGCTTCGGTAATCGTCTTGATGATGTATTCCGTGGAACCGACATAATCCGACATCTGGCAAACCTCGAAACTGGCCTCTGGATGTGAAATCACCCTGCCCTCGGGAAATTCGCGGCGGAAGTTTTCTATTTGCTCGGGTTTGAACATCTGGTGCACCGAGCAAAACCCTTTCCACAAAATCATTCTGGCATTTTTGATCTGCTCCGCGGTGAGACCGCCCATGGGCATGTCATAGTCCCAGACCACCATTTCCTCGAGCGGTATGCCCATCTTGTAAGCCGTATTTCTGCCCAGGTGCTGATCCGGGAAGAACAGAACTTTTTCGCGGCGCGCAAACGACCAGTCGAGAATTTTCTGCGCATTGGTGGAGGTACAGACTATACCGCCATGTCGACCGCAAAAAGACTTCAGATCGGCCGCCGAATTGATGTAAGTCACCGGCGTAATGCATTCATCGGCAGCCAGCACCGAATTCAATTCCTGCCAGGCTCGTTCCACCTGCTCGAGATCGGCCATATCAGCCATCGCACAACCGGCAGACAAGTCAGGCAGAATGGAAACCTGTTCGGGGCGCGAGATAATATCGGCGACCTCGGCCATGAAATGCACTCCGCAAAAGACAATAAATTCAGCCTTTGAATCAGCCGCCTGGCGCGAAAGTTTTAGTGAATCCCCCGAAAAATCCGCATGCTTGAAAATCTCATCACGCTGGTAATGATGACCCAGTATGACAACACGATCCCCGAGTGCCTGTTTGGCACGGACGATGCGTTTATCGCAATCCTGATCATTTAAAGATGCGTAGGGTTGCAGATCAATTGCGGTGGCAGCCATGATTTTCTGTATTTGTCAGACGAATAGAAAATTCTATCACCTGCAGCAGCAGCTGCCAATCGTGCAATATGCAGGTTAGCCTTCTACCTGGGGCTTACGCAGTCGAATCGATAGTTCGCGCAGCTGTCGCTCACTCACCACAGCTGGCGCCTGGGTCAGCAGGCATGAAGCGGTTTGAGTCTTCGGAAAGGCCATTACATCGCGGATTGAAGTCGCACCTGCCATCAGCATGACCAGACGATCGAGACCAAAAGCGATGCCACCATGCGGCGGACACCCGTATTTCAGCGCGGTGAGCAGAAATCCAAACTTATCCTCTGCTTCCTGCTCGCCGATACCGAGCAATTTGAAGACACGCTGCTGCATTTCTATACTGTGAATACGCACCGAACCACCACCGAGTTCGGTACCGTTTAAAACCATATCGTAGGCGCGTGACAGCATCCCACCCGGATCGGCCTCCAGTTCGTCGGGATTGTCAGTGGCCGGGGCAGTAAACGGATGATGTAATGCATTCCAGCGACTGCCGTCTGCGTCTCGTTCAAACATGGGGAAATCAATCACCCACAGGAAGCGCCAACCTGCTTCAACCAGGCCTCGATCCTGGCCGACTTTCAAACGCAGCGCTCCCAGCGACTCATTGACAATACTCGCCTTGTCAGCACCAAAGAAAATCAGATCGCCGGTTTCAGCCCCGGTGCGTTCAATGATGGCCTGAATTGCAGCGTCGGGCAAAAACTTCAAAATGGGGGACTGCAGGCCGTCCCTGCCCTGCGAGACGTCATTACATTTAATATAAGCCAGTCCCCTGGCACCGTAGCGACCGACGTAATCGGTGTAATCGTCGATCTCCTTACGCGTCAGACTGTTGCCACCGGGTACGCGTAACGCCGCCACCCGGCCCCCGGGATCGCCGGCGGGGCCGGAAAATACCTTGAATTCGACATCTTCGAGTAGATCGGAAATCGTTTGCAGCTCCAGCGGGATACGCAAATCGGGTTTATCCGAGCCAAATCGCTCCATCGCCTCGGCCCATGTCATGCGCGGAAATGGACCATCGACATCGACCGAGAGCACCTGCGCGAACAGGCCGCGCATCATCTCCTCCATCAACCCCGTGATTCCAGCTTCGTCCATAAACGAAGTCTCGATATCCAGCTGGGTAAACTCGGGCTGGCGATCAGCGCGCAAATCCTCGTCGCGAAAGCAACGCACGATTTGATAATAGCGATCCATACCCGACATCATCAGTAACTGTTTGAATAGTTGCGGCGACTGGGGCAATGCGAAAAATGTGCCTGGATGAGTGCGACTTGGCACCAGGTAGTCACGTGCGCCTTCGGGTGTCGCCCTGGTTAACATTGGTGTTTCGATATCGAGAAATTCGTTGCCTTCCAGCCAGCTGCGCAGAAAATGCGTTACCCCTGCACGCAATTGCATGCGGTACTGCATTTCCGGTTTACGCAGATCGATGTAACGATACTTTAAGCGGTTATCATCATGGACGTCATCCTCATCGAGCTGGAACGGCGGGGTTTCCGATGCATTCAGAATTTCCAGCTTATGTGCCAGTAACTCAACCTCGCCAGTCGCCATTTCGGGATTGCTGGTGCCTTCGGGGCGAATTCGTAACTTGCCGTCAACCCGCAGCACAAATTCGTTGCGCAAGGTTTCGGCCTGCTCAAACATGGCCGCATCGTCAGGATCAAACACGACCTGCAACAGTCCTTTCTTATCGCGCAGGTCGACAAAAATTACTCCGCCATGATCACGGCGACGATTAACCCAGCCACAGACGGTAATCTGCTGATCGATATGTTGTTGATTGAGCTCACCACAATAATGCGTGCGCATAGTGACTGATCCGAGTAAGAGTTAAATAACGAGACGCCCGGCATAGCTACCGGGCAGAGTCTTCAGGCGGCGGCCTCTTTGCTGGCCGTGTTGCCCTTGCTGGCAGATTTGGTTGAATCTTTAGCTGCGGGTTTGTCCGATTTGCGGGAAGAATCCTTTTCCGCATTGTCTCCTTTCGACAGGTTCTTCTGGTTGCTCGACTTGAAATCAGTCTCGTACCAGCCGGAACCGCTCAACCTGAACCCGGGCGCCGAAATTTTCTTCTTCAGCGCTTCTTTCTCACAGGCAGGGCAGTCCAGCAACGGCGCATCGCTCATTTTCTGCAACGCTTCGAGCTGATGCCCACATTCGTTGCATACATACTCGTAAATAGGCATGTTTGTCTCCGCTAAACAATCCCGCGAGTCCCTGGTGTACGGTAACTGGACTCACTAAAAGGGGCACGGGATTTTATAATAGTCTGGGGTAATTTCCAACATATCTACCTAGAAATAGTCAAGGTATCTGCCATCAAGGTCAAATACCAGCCATACCGATCCATAACGCCCGTTAAAACGAGCAATCAAAACCTCATCCTCAGATTTACCGTGTTGCTTCAACCAGGCTTCGTACTGATCCCGTTGTTCATGTTCATCCAGGCGCGTCATAAACATCACCTGCTTCGATTTGAGGGCCGCCGTCAGCTCAGCGCCGGTTTTGTAAAGATCCATTTGCGCATTCTCAAGCACCTTTTCTTCTATCTTGATACGGTTTATCTCCGCAAGCGCGTCTTTGTCCAGCGGTATTTCCGCGTAAATAATGGGCGGTTTTTCGTCGCTGTACTGCTTGAGTTGATCCGCCGATTCGAGTTTACCCCCATAGTGTTCCATGGTTGACCCGACGACGAAATCATCAATCATTACGATAGCAACCGGTCGCTGGTTATAGGTAAGATTGATACCATAGGCGAGCGCGCCAAACTGGATCACAGCGATTACTATCAAATCAAATAAAATTGCGCGCCGGCTCTTGCGCAGATCGAATATTAGAAAGGTAATAAATGGGCCTAACACCAGATCGACCGCTCCGATCAGGCGAATCCCCTGCCAGCCGCCGTCGACTGTAAAATAAGGCTGCGGATACCAGTTGTAATATATCTGGTATGCCAGGTAAACAAACACGATGATGCTCATACTAAGATGAACACCGGTCGCTTTTAGCTTGGTAATCAGCAATGGTCCAGTGAACTTCCACATATCGATAAAGTATTTGTTAACGTTGAAAATATAATATGGAAGAGAAATGTAAAAATTTCAAGATTGAAACGGCCTATAACCGTATCGATGCGCATTTTCTGCCGGGACGTCTCGAGCTGCGCAGCGGTGACGGCGCACTCCAAAGCGCAATCGACCTGCAAAACCCCCATCAACTGGTGCTGAAGAATCTCGAGTACCTGGTGGCGGTGTTACTGTTTATCCCACAACCGAAACGCGTCTTGATGCTGGGCACCGCAGCGGGATCGTTACTGCATTTCCTGCGTTACTACTACCCTGAAGCCGCAATCACCGCAGTGGATATCGATGTTGAGTTGATCGAACAATTACTGGACATGGAAATCCTGCCACCCGCACAGGCAGGACTCAGCTATGTTTATGACGATGCGGCACGCTTCATCGAACATTGCGACCAGAATTATGACCTGATCCTGATCGACGTCTTCAGCGGTGCGCAATCACCCGCCTGGCTACTCGAAAAAAAGACCACTAACAATCTGTTTCGCCTGCTCACCAACCGGGGAGCACTGGCCTACAACCTGCTGATCGATAGTGAGCATGACTTTAGTTGTTTTTATCGCGATCTACGCCTGGTGTTTGCGCAGCAAACCCTGTGCCTGCCGGTACAGGGACTTGAAAACACGATTGCTTACGGCATTCGCTCGCCTCCGCCTCCTCTCGAAATGACGCAATATATGCAACTGGCGGTAGAGTTATCGGAGCGACTCGAGATTGATTGTATGCGGGTACTTGCCGTAATTTATAACACCAACCCGGTAGGTCGTGGCGTTATTTGAAATCCTGTTCTACTGATTCTTGCCTCCGCCGCGACATGCTGGCGAATCGGCAACGCTGCCGGCGCGCGCTTGCCACTCATCCGGCGTCAGGGTATGTAACGCGAGCGCATGAATCTGCTGCATTTCCTGTTGCAGCGCTTTGTTCACCATGCGGTGTCGCTTGAGCAAAATCTGATCCGTGAACGAATCGCTGACTATAGTAACTTTGAAATGCGATTCCGAGCCCGGTGCAACGTTATGCATATGACTTTCATTTTCAACCTGCAAGAACTCGATTTCAAATTCACTGGCAAGTTTTTGTTCGATGATGGTCTGTATTGACATTAACTGTAAACCCGGCCGCTATCTTATTTTCTGCTGCACTTCTTTGATTGCTTCCGCAACGTCCTCCATGGTCTGCAATCGGTCTTCGAGTTCGACTGCCATCAACTTCTGTACCAGCAGGCTGATGCGAGGACCCAGATCTTTCTTTACTTCATGCACCGGTGCCGCTTTACCTTCGAGATGCTGAAACAGCATCGACATGGGTTCGCCAGTATAAGGCAGCTGCCCGGTAAGCATGCCGTAGGCGATGATGCCCAGCGCGTAAATATCGCTACGATGATCGGCGTCCAGCCCCTTGGCACGCTCAGGTGAAAGATAGGCCGGGGTACCTATAATAGAGCCGGTCTTGGTCAGGGTCGAATCGGTATTGGACGAGGCCGAGGCGATACCGAAGTCCACGATCTTTACCAGGCCATTTTTGTCCATCAAGATATTACTCGGTTTCAGATCGCGGTGAATGACCTCCTGATTGTGTGCCGCCGCCATACCATGGGCGACCTGTAGCAAGATATCGAGGGCATCTTTGGGTTCAAAACATTTTCTTTCCTTGAGGTATTCGTCGATCCCCCGGCTTTCGAAGTATTCCATCGATATCGCGCTCAAGTTGTCCCTGAACAGCATATCGTGAACACGAATAACATTCGGGTGGCTCACTCTGCGCGAATATTTAACCTCGCGCACGAAGCGTTCTCGCGAAGCCTCTTCAGCGGTTAATTCGGGATGCATGAATTTTAATATCAGGGGTTCGCCCACCATCTCGTCCGTGGCCAGCATGACCCGACCCATCGCGCCGCGGCCGATTTCCTTGTCGATGCGATAGCGATCCAGCCACAGGTCGCCCTTCTTTAAATCTTCAATATTCTGCATTTGTGGCTCTGCAGCCGGCGCTGCTGCCACCCCTGCTACCTGATTGCCACCCTGGTCGACCGCCTGGGTATCGAACTTGAGCAGGCGAGTATCGAAATAAGCTTCCTGATCGACATTGAGCGGCGCCAGCTCGTAGTCCTCGGTCAATCGATTGACGACTTCACCGGCAGTATCGCGCACTGTAGCCTGCAGCTGAGGGACTTTTTGCATCAACTTGTCACGTACAGTTTTCGCGTGCCGCTTGCTGGCCAGCTTGCCAATGGCTTCAAGCGCTTCACGCTGTATCAGTGCCTCGGGCATACGCAGGCACGCGAATGCAATTTCGAGTCCCTTGCTAAAACCGAGATCACCCACCGCCTTGAGCACCGTGGGTGCTGACTCAGGCCATTTCTCAACCACTTTCTTCAAAATTCCAATCGATTCACGCTTGTTCGATCTGCCGATAGCCTCGATGGCAGAATCGCGCACCTGCCAGTTTTCATGCAGGGCATTATCCCAGAGTTGTTTGAGATCCGACGGATCGATACTTTGCGAAGCAAATTTTTGCGCCTGTTCACGGACGAAATCGTTGTCATGGTCGGTCAGCCCCTCGGCCGCTGCATAGAGTTTGTCATTGCCGAATTTCTGCAGGCATTTCAATGACTGTTCTACACCCCACCACTCTTGTTGCTCGAGCAAGCGCAGGAAGGTTTCGAATCCTTCAGGAGTCACATACTTGACGAACAACTTGATAAAGATTTCGCGGATTTCATCTGATTTACCGCAAGTCCACGGAGCCAGCCTGGGAACCAGTTCTGCATCCGCCTGCACGCGCAGCACATCGATTGCCATTTCGCGTTCGACTTCAGACATGGATTCGACAAACGGCAGCAGCACCGAGGCATCAAATTTAACCGGCAGATTTTTCAGGGCCTTCAGGGCTTCGATAACGACCGTCTTGTTGTCATCGGTTAAGAATCGAGCAATTTGTTGCGCCACCGCCGCCTGCTCAACCTTGGCAAAGTAACGCAACAGCATGATTTTAACCGAGGGGCTTCCGATCGCTGCCGGATCGAGGTGCAACACATCCAGATCTAACGGCATTTCCGAATCCGCCGCCAACTTGAGCAATTGCTCAGCATGGGTCTTATCCAGCTTGAGAGCGTTGGTTATTATTTGCTCAGGTTTCAGTTGCGCGCGTTGAAAAGCGAGAATATCGATAATTTCAGTTTTCGAAACATCGGATTCATGCAGTTTCTTGAACAGTTTGCTCGGGTTAATCTGGGCAGTCTGGGAAAGTATGGAGGCAGCGGTAGTGCGGATATCGGTAGCATCGTTATCCAGACTCTTGAGAAACAGCTCTTCGGTACTACCCTCGACATTCTCGAGGCAGATTTCCGTCAAAATTTCTCGATGCACCCCGGAGGTTGCCGGGATCATATTGATTAAATGTTCCAGCGAATCCCTGGACGTCTGGCGCAGCTTTTCGATAAGCGCTACAGCTTTAGCACTTTCCAGATCATCGCAATCGAGAAGCTGTTTCAGCATCCTTTTGTAACGAATTGAGCCTAGCACTGCCATGTTTTTATATTTTCGCCTTTGCTCTAAGTGACTGCAGCATTCAGACAAGGATTATAGCCATAAATCAGACTAAAATGGCTAGCTCGACCTTAATTAATGCGCATCAGTTATCAGTGCAGCTGTTGTTTGGCAAAATTAAAATGCCTGGCGTCGTCAATATCGACCATAATCTGGTCCCCCGCTTCAAATTCCCCCGCCAGAAGTGACATCGCCAACGGGTTTTCGATCGCCTGTTGAATCTCACGCTTGAGCGGACGGGCACCGTAGACCGGGTCGAACCCCAGCTCACCAAGCAAATCCATCGCTGCATCGCTGATCGTAATACCGATCTCCCTTTCCTGCAGGCGTGCCGTCAGGGCCTGTAGCTGAATCTGGGCAATCGCGCGGATTTGCTCCTGAGTCAATGGGTGGAAGACAACGGATTCATCGATACGATTGATGAATTCCGGTCTGAAATGGTGCGATACCTGCTCCATGACAGCCTGCTTGATTTCATCATAATGCTGCTCTCCCGCATGGGCCTGGATCTCGGTTGATCCGAGGTTGGAAGTCATGACGATAACGCAATTACGAAAATCTACTGTGCGCCCCTGACCGTCGGTGAGTCGACCATCATCAAGTACCTGCAACAGGATATTGAACACGTCCGGGTGCGCCTTCTCGATTTCGTCCAGCAGAATCACCGAGTAGGGTCGACGTCGTACAGCCTCGGTAAGATAACCGCCCTGCTCGTAACCAACATATCCCGGCGGGGCACCTACCAGCCGCGCCACGCTGTGCTTCTCCATGAACTCCGACATATCGATGCGGATCATCGCATCCTCGGTGTCGAACAGAAAATGTGCCAATGCCTTGGTCAATTCGGTTTTACCTACCCCGGTTGGACCCAGGAACAGAAATGAACCATTCGGGCGCGACGGGTCAGCCAGGCCCGCGCGTGAACGTCTAATCGCGTCAGAGACGGCTTTTACCGCTTCGCGCTGACCAATCACCCGATCACCGAGCGTGGTTTCCATCTGCAGCAGCTTTTCACGCTCCGAGCCGAGCATCTTCGACACTGGAATTCCAGTCGAGCGCGACACAACCTCCGCGATTTCTTCTTCACCAACCTTGTTGATCAATAGTTTCATGTCCTGCATTTCAACATTGGCGGCCAGGTCGAGCTGTTTTTCGAGCTCGGGAATACGCCCGTATTGCAATTCCGACATGCGCGCGAGGTCGCCGGCACGTTGTGCCGTTTCGAGATCGAGACGGGCTCGCTCGAGAGCTTCCTTGACATGAACGCTACCCTGCAATGCGGCCTTCTCGGCCTTCCATACTTCGTCGAGATCCGAGTAATCACGCTCAAGTTTATCGATTTCCTCCTCCAACGAGGCACGCCTTTTCAAACTCGCCGCGTCGCTTTCCTTTTTCAATGCCTCGCGTTCGATTTTGAGCTGGATCAACCGCCTTTCGAGCCGATCCATATCTTCAGGCTTGGAATCAATCTGCATGCGAATCCGGCTGGCTGATTCATCGATCAGATCGATCGCCTTATCCGGCAGCTGTCGATCGGTGATATAACGATAGGACAGCGTCGCCGCCGCCACGATCGCCGGATCGGTGATGTCGACCCCATGATGAACTTCGTAGCGCTCTTTCAAACCACGCAGAATCGCGATCGTATCCTCGACACTGGGTTCCTGCACCAGGACCTTTTGAAAACGGCGCTCAAGTGCCGCATCCTTTTCCATGTATTGGCGATACTCGTCCAGTGTGGTCGCGCCGATACAATGCAACTCGCCGCGCGCTAACGCGGGTTTAAGCATGTTGCCGGCATCCATTGAACCCTCGGCCTTGCCAGCGCCAACCATGGTGTGCAACTCATCGATAAACAGGATAATTTGCCCTTCCTGCTTGCCCAGATCATGCAACACCGCCTTGAGACGTTCTTCGAATTCGCCGCGAAACTTGGCACCCGCGATCAGCGAACCCATATCGAGCGATAACAGGCGTTTGTTTTTCAAACCTTCGGGAACTTCGCCATTAATAATACGTTGCGCAAGACCTTCGACAATCGCAGTCTTGCCGACACCGGGTTCACCGATCAGCACTGGATTATTCTTGGTGCGACGCTGTAAAACCTGGATCGCACGCCGAATTTCCTCGTCACGCCCGATGACCGGGTCGAGCTTGCCCTGCTCGGCACGCTCGGTTAAATCGACGGTGTATTTTTCCAGCGCCATGCGCTGGTCTTCGGCATTGGCGTCATTCACCGACTGACCACCACGAATTGCCTCCACCGCAGCGGCGATCGATTTCTTGTTGGCACCCGCCGACAACAACACATCATGCAACGGCCCCTTATCATCCATCGCCGCGAGTACGAACAGTTCGCTGGAAATGAACTGGTCCTTGTGCTCCTGCGCGAGCTTGTCGGTGACATTGAGTAATTTGCCAAGCGCATTGGAAATATGCAGCTCACCGGCGGTGCCCTCGACGCTTGCCTGCTGATCGAGCAGCTCGGCGAGCTGAGAGCGCAGCAAATTGATGTTAATCCCCGCATGCGTAAACAACGGGCGCACCGAGCCACCCTGCTGATCGAGCAGGG
Source organism: Gammaproteobacteria bacterium (assembly GCA_049666745.1). Taxonomy (GTDB): domain Bacteria; phylum Pseudomonadota; class Gammaproteobacteria. The sequence goes on along the minus strand of JBATHL010000104.1, from coordinate 1,024 downwards.
CAATCATTAAATGTACCGGTTCGATGAACTGGTGATCTCGTCCAACAGCCAATGATTGCGCGTCAGCCAGCGCTTCCTGGAATTTACTGGTCAAGCGATCCATACGCATTGATACAGTCCTCTAAACATTAAAAATTACAGGGTTAAATAGGACTGATATGCGTTTTTTCAAGACCGGTCGGGTTACTGATTAATTGATCCAGATCAAGGTTGCCATACGCCCGGTGTTGGCGTTGCGCCGGTAGGAATAAAACCTGCCTGAATCGCGATAGCTGCAATGCGCATCACGGCAGACTTCATCGACTCCCTGTGCTTTTAATACCTGCTCGGCAAGACCGGCGAGATCACACAGCCAGTGTCCTCGACGATTCGCGCTGAAGAAAGGCTGTGCATGCGGCATCGAATCGATAAAGGCAGTGCGCACGTCGTCACCGACTTCGAAACAGGCCTGCGAGATACCCGGGCCTATCCACGCCATCAACTGGTGATTGGGTGAATTCATCGTCGCCAGCGCCGATTCAATGACGCCAGCCTGCAGACCGCGCCAACCGGCATGTACCGCGCCCACTTCGCTGCCAGCACGATTGCACAGCAGAATAGGCAGGCAATCGGCGGTCATCACTACCGCGATGGTACCGGCTAGTCGCGTGACTGCAGCATCAGCATCGCGGCTAACGTCCTGTTCCAGAGTAACCGTCTGCGTGCCATGGGTTTGATTGATCCAGCAAGGTTCAGCTGGAAGATTTAGTTGCTCGCGCAGCAATTTACGGTTCTGCGCAACCCGGGCCGGGTCATCTCCGACATGTAACGCCAGATTCAAACTGTCGAATGGTTCCGCACTAACGCCCCCCAGACGGGTAGTGCAACAGGCCCGAATCGTGGAGGGGGCAGACCAGTTCGGCTGAATCGTTTCAATCATATTGAATTAACGCATCCAGCAAGCCCTGGAAGTCGTCCGGCAGTGGCGCGGCAAAGCTGACCATCTCGCGACTGCGCGGATGTTCGAAGCTGAGACGCTCGGCAT